>JAFAHI010000672.1 GCA_019237325.1 Verrucomicrobiota bacterium
AGCTTGGCCCCAACGGTTCTGTCGGTTACTTTCATGCCACCTTCAATCAAACCGAGAATGCTACGGGTCAGGACTATGTGTTTCTCGATACTCAGGGCCGGGGTGTCTTTTGCGGGCTGACGCACACCATGCGGGGTGAGAACGGCAACCAGCGGGGATATCTTGAGGGAAATGAAAGGGTCATTAACGATAACCTCCTTAGCCCGGCTTGGCACGGAACGGGAACTGAAGATTTCTACGAGTCGGGCTGGTATTTCCGAGGGGGCATCCCTTACTCAATGCCGTTAACGGGTAATCCGGCATACAACCCGGGAACCGAAGGGTTTATGAACGATACTACAGGCACCTACCGGCTTTTCCCAGCCGAAGCGATTTCGTTCGGTCAACGTCTATGGTTTACGATCCAGCACGGGCCTGTCGATAATGTCGCGTCGAATTATAGCTCGGTTGCTTTCTGGTATGGCCAACCGACATATTCCACTCAAGTAACCGATTCGGTTGATACGACCGATGCGGCCAGCAGGCAAAGCCACAATTACAAGGCCTCAGGAGATATAACGAGCTCGTTGAACTCTGGCTTCCCGTCAGAATTCAACTATATCCCGGTGACTCTCGGACTGGATACGGCGTCTAGCCCTATCAGTTTCCAGTTAGCAATCAATCCGGCGAATGATGGAGTCAGGCTGACTCGAATCGCGGATCAGAACCTTTCTTATCAAACGGCCAATGTGTATATCAATGGAAGCTTGGCCGGCCTGTGGGTGGAACCGTGGAATAATCCTGATTATCGGTGGATAAATGATGTCTTCGAGATCCCCGGAAACCTGACCCAAGGGCAGAAAGCCATTAATGTACAGATCGTTCCGATGACGGGAGAAACCGGGACATCGGTTTGGACTGCCGCCCAGTATGAAGCCACGTCGTCGACGGTGCCTTTCACCGACACTCAGAATCCTGGGATGGTGGCGGATTTAGCGGCGACCGGCGGCCTATATAACTTCATCACCCTCTCCTGGGAACCTGCTATGGATAGTGTTGGCGTTGTCGGCTATCAGGTTTACGGCTCGCAGGATCCGTCAGTACCAGTCAACTCCAGCACCTTTCTTACGCAGACACCAGTGCCGGGTTTCCAGCATAACGGTCTCGGCTTGAACCAACAATGGTACTACCGGGTCATTGCGGTTGATGGAGCCGGTCATCTAGGACCCGCTTCTGCGGTAGTTAGTGCGGTATCGGGCAAGGCCCTCTTTATAGAAGGCCAAAGTCTCATAGCCACTGCGACCGGAACCGCGCCGGTTGTGGTGCAGGGGAACTGCTGTGGCGTAACCTGGGCCGGTAACGCGCAACTTTGGTTTCAGGCGTCGGCGGCAGGCCAGTACATGGTCCTGACGGTTAATGTTCCACAAGCTGGCAGCTACGATCTATCCGCAGCGATGACCCAAGCACGCGATTACGGCATTGTTAGCCTCGCGGTCGACGGTGCACCGCTCGGCCAACCGTTCGATGGATACCACGCCAACACGGTTACCATTGATTTCGGGGTCGATTTCGGAAGCGTCGCGTTAACCGCAGGAACCCACAAATTAACGTGGACGGTCACCGGTAAAAATTCGGCATCCAGCAATTATTTGGTGGGCATCGATTATCTGGTATTCACGCTGCAGTAAGGGGGTTGAATCCTCGGTTTTTGTTCCGAGGGTATGTTCGATCGGTACCCGGGGTTTTAAACCTCGGGTACCGAGACAAATGCAATGTCGCCTTTAGGGGAACCTCGTCCTCGTCGTCGTCGAATCTGGCCGCGCGCAGTGATGGACTACCGGAGTGCTGAAGTACTGTCTATTTCGGATTTGCCCCTGGTACCCGGGGGCCCAATTCGAAGAGATCACGCGATTCGTTAAGTTCCGCCGCTCATCACTCCACACGAACCAAACCGAGGACGAGGACGAAGCGCTGCCGCGCGGGCGTGCCTCCCTTTTCAGCCGCCAAATCGCACAGAGGAGCTTGAAACAGATCTTGGACTGGGAGAAAGCCTTAGGACAGAGTTCGAACCGAACTCTCGAAAGGTGACTTCCATGAAAAGTTTCTTCGCATCATTTTTCGGTACGATCGCCGGTATCTCCATGCTGGTTGGCGTCAGCCTTGTCCTTTTGATTTTTCTACTCATTGGCATTGCCTCTTCGGACAAAGGGGACGTGATCTCAAAGCGGAGTTTGCTTGTCCTGGATTTATCGTCCGGAATTACGGATGCGCCGCCTCAAATTGACCCTTCCGATCTCATTGATTCGTTGACCGGTGGAGAAGCAAAGCGGGTAACCCTGCACGATACGCTTCGAGCGATTGCTTCAGCAGCGAACGACAGCCGCATCTCCGGAATATTGATCAGCGGCAACGCGTTTCCTATGGACTGGGCTTCCGGTTATGCAGCCCTACGAGAAGTGCGGGAAGCCTTAAAGGCCTTCAAGGCTTCGAGGAAACCGATATACGCATACATGGTGGCGCCGAGTACCCGCGCATTTTACGTCGCTTCAGTCGCCGACAAGATCTATCTGGATCCTGCAGATCCGATGCTCATCCACGGGCTATCGTCGGGTCGCCTCTACTTTGCCGATGCTTTCCAGAAGTACGGGATCGAAGTGCAGGTCTCGAGAGTCGGCAAATACAAGTCAGCAGTGGAACCTTACATCCTGGACAAGATGAGTCCTGAGAGCAAAGAGCAAACGGAGGCTTTGCTAAGTGACATGTGGCGAGACATCACGTCCGAGATCGAGAATGCACGTGGCTTAGAGCCTGGATCCCTGCAGAAAATCCTTTCTGCATCCGGCCTCATCGACTCAAAAACAGCGCTGCAGCAAAAATTGGTGACTGGGCTAAAGTCGCTCACAGACTTAATCGACGACCTAAAAAACGAGTATGGAACGGATAGCGTGAACCATACGTTCCGCCAGGTCTCGGTTTCGAAGTATATCAATTCACTCGATCGGAACCGAGGTACGACCGAACCACGCGGAGCGAAGATCGCGGTGGTTTATGCTGAGGGAACGATCATTGATGGAGAGGGAGGTGGAGACAATCTTGGCGGCGATAAGCTGGCGAGAGCGATCCGTAAGTTCAGAGTGGACCCGGACGTTAAAGCCATCGTTCTGCGGATAAATAGCCCGGGCGGCAGCGGCTCAGCGTCAGAGGTGATTTGGCGAGAACTTGCGGCTGCCCGCAAGGTTAAGCCGGTGATTGTCTCGCTGGGAACAGTGGCTGCTTCTGGCGGTTACTATATCGCCACGGCGTCGAATCAGATCTTTGTCGAACCCACAACGATCACCGGCAGCATTGGCGTGTTTGGATTATTTCCGAACGTTCAGAAGCTATTCAATAATATCGGCATTACCTGGGATTCCGTAGAGACAACCCCTTATTCAGATCTGGCAACGCCGTTTCGACAAAAGACTCCCGAGGAGATGGGAGTCATCCAGAAGTACATCGACCAATTTTACCAGGAATTTCTGGAGCATGTTTCGCAAGACCGAAATATCCCTGTCGACCAGGTAAACGAGATCGCCCAAGGACGTGTGTGGTCTGGCGAACAAGCCCTTAAGCTGCATTTGGTTGACCAGGTTGGCGGTCTCCAGACCGCGATCGAGTATGCCGCCCAACTCGCTCACCTAGCCCCACATCCAAAGGTCGCAGAGTATCCGACAAAACAAACCGTCGGAGAAGCGATTGAAAAAGCTTTGAGCGGAACCGAACGTCCTCCGGTTTCAAAAATGGACCCGGTTAATCGTCAGCTGCAGCTCCTAGAGAAAAATCTCCGCCAGTTCGCGTGTTTCAACGATCCAATGGGGATCTATTCGTTGCTGCCGATCGGGATTGAGTGGAACTGAAAGTGGGGGAGGAGGCTTTTTCTCGTCCGAAGGTAGATCTGTCCCTGTCGCCCTGGAGGGGAGCCGCTTTTGAACGTCGCCTGCAACCTGAGCTGATCGCGCATACAACCGTCGTATCGCCAGTTCGTACAAGACACACGCCAACTAGGCGGAGCTTAGAGTGCTTTTCTGGATGCTTATCACCCCTATTGGTGACCCGCATTTGAAATCGCGGCCAGAAGATAAAGGGCAAGCGCGGGCACGGAGAATAAAGTTCGAATTATGTGGAACCGAATCCATCGCGCGCGCGTTTGCTCCCATTCACGGGGTACCCGGACCTAATCAGCTCCAGGTACACCGACTCCAGTTTTTGGATCTGCGTTTCTGAGTCGAATTCGCGCGATATCGCTTGGGCGGCATGCTGACCAAGCTCGATCGCGACCGGCCAGTCTTCGGCCAACCGGTTCATCCAATAATAAACACCCTCAAAATCGCGTTCCTCTACAAGAATCCCGTTCTGTAAATGCTCAATCGCTTCCGGGATTCCGCCGTGACGGGTAGCGATAGTACACAAGCCGGTGGCCATGGCTTCCAGGAGGCTGTTCGGAATCCCCTCATTGTCACCGGCAGAAGTGGTTTCGCTCGGATGAATAAAGACGTGGCTTTCGTAATAAAGTTTTAGGAGCTCTTCCTTCGACAGAAACCCGGTAAAGACAACTCTGCCGCCAATGTCGAGCTGGTGCGCCATTTGCTCTAACGGCTTACGTAACGGCCCGTCGCCGGCGATCACCAAACTCGAGCTGGGCCATCGTTGCATGAATTTGGCGTAGGCCTTGAGGGTGACTTCGACGCCCTTTTTCTCGATTAGCCGGCAAGCTTGCAGAAACTGAAACCGGCCATCGTCCGGGAAACGGCGCGGCCGGTACTCGAAATCTGAACCGGGTATCCCGGTTCTCTGTATCCGAATCTTATCTGGGCTACATCCAGCCGCGATCATCGACTGCCGAATCGAGTGCGATCTAGCCAATAACAGATCGGCTGCCTCGAAAACTTGCTTCAACCGGCGCTGCCCGGAAGGCGTATCGAACCCGACCGCTACGTCGGCGCCGTGAAAAGAGACGATTATCGGGATTGGTCGCTGGCGGAACAATGGCAGCCAAAAAACGCCGTTGTTGCCGAAGTAAATGTGCAGGAGGCTGATGTTCTGGGCGCAAACCAATTCCAAAAAGCCTGAGCACTCGGAGGGTAAGGCCAGCTGCGGAGTATGCAGGATCTGTTTTTGCCAGATTCGGCGAGCCCACCGGAGTCTTGACCGGCCCAGTAAGTGGACAAGCGAGTAAGGAAATCGCTCCGAGTTTTCACGCTTAAACGCAAAGGCATGAATTTTTACCCGTTTCGGTCCGACCACTTGCCGATAGACATGCCACATTTCCGGTTTCAAGAAGGTCGGGCAGAAAATGCCGATGTTCGGGGCGTCCGATTGCACGCGAGTTATTAGACCAAGGATAACAGCCTATCGGTCAGCTGCATGTTGAAATCTGGGCATAAAAAAGGCCGGTAAAACCGGCCTTCCTAATACTCGAAACTCGATGAATTTTGCTTAGAACGTGAACGAAAACAGCTTCCACACGTTTGGTCGTTCTCTCTTGTTATTCAGAGCGTCGATGGGATTGGACAAGATGACTTGTTGACCGCTGCCATAGCTTGCGGGAGCACCTGGGTTTAGGAGCTGGTACTTTCTAGGGGCTGTAAACCACTTGTGCACCATGCTTGAGTCTGAACCCTCTTCAACGGCCGGCCTCGGCGGAATCGGTTGAGGCCTAACTTTCGGCGTCGTTGTAAACTCTTGAGCGAACGCCCCGCCAGCGGAAAGACAAAAAAGAATCAACCCCAGCAGGAATCCTTTTTTCATATGCGCCTCTTTGTTTCTTATTTCTACGGATAAGCCGCAGTATCTGTTACGGCAACCTTAGCCCTTCTTTGCCGATTTACTAGCACAATACATGGAGTTTAGGCGTGACTGCTTGCTATCTTCGTTGAATGGCAAATCGGTTGCTTTCTGCAATTTGATGGGCCCCGAAGGGACTAACTGATGGTAGCCTGGCACGAAGTGCCTGGAAAAGGGGGAGACGACATCCGTCCCGTAGGGTACGGCGTGATGCGGTTATTGGTTACGCTGAAAACTGAGGGAAGTCTGTCCAACTCGGTCGCGTCGACTGCGAGCAGCTTGTCATACCGTACCCTGCGGGACGGGTCTCACATTGCCGCTTTTCCAGGCACTTCGTGCCAGGCTACCATCATTGGTCCCTTCGGGACAATAGGCCGGTTTCGGGCGCGATAATGTGGTTCAACAAGCTCCTAGTGCTCTCCTCTCGATCACCGTCGTTTCGCCCAATCCGGCATGGTATACCCTCGGTGGATCAGATCGAAAACGGTGAATGACTCGACTTTAGGCGTTTCACGGATCTTTCGGTTTGGGCCGAAAAAGAAGTCGTAAGTTTCCTTTTGGCTGGGATCGTCTCGGTCTAACGGACCGGCGCTCTGTTGGACCAGGGTGCCGTTGTCCACGTAGTAGTACTCCAAGTCGCTCAATAGATTTGATTGATCACGGTCTTTATTATCCAGCTCCAGGCTATAACCTTGGACAAGACCTTGCCGCTGGAGCTCCGGTATTTCGCCGACATAGATATTGTCAAAATCGATCAGGACATCCGAATCCGCCGGCGTGATCCGCCGGTACCCGTCGCCATCCTTTTGATAACCGACCCAGAGCCACGTGTTTGGACCCGACTTGCGATACCACGTTCCCACAAAAATCTCGGGGTTACCGTCTCCTTGGATGTCCACTTCGACCTTCTTGATAACCCAAAGGCCACCGGTGTTCTCGACCCTGTCAGGGACCTTCATCGCCAGGTAATCCGCGATCGGGTCTTTTATGTCCTGCGCGTTGACTAACCCGCACAGCCACACGCTTAGACAGGTTAAAGACGCGAGAGGCCAATGGACCAAACGCCGAACGAGTTGTCTGTAAGACATCCTGTCCATAAGGAGGCAACCTTAGCGCCTGGCCGCGTGCTTGGCATTCCTCTTGGTACCATCCGAAGCAGTTAGCATGTCGGAAACGCCGGTCCGATTTGAGGAATCACGAACCACCAGCTTCGGTTCAGTCAAGATTGATTTCGGACGCAGTCGCTTCTTGTCCATCGACGCAAGGAGTAGCTCCGCGGCCAAATGACCGATCTGGGAGCGTTGCTGGTCCACGGTGCTCAGCGGCACTCTTAAAAAGCGTCCATACCGGTGATTTCCAACCCCGATCAACCCGAAATCCTCCGGAAGACTAAGATCGGCTTCCAAGGCCGCCTGCAGCGCCCCAATCGCAATCGGATCGCTGGCAGCAAACACAGCATCCGGCGGTAATGCCAGCTTCAAGAGGCGTTGCATGGCTTCGTACCCTCCGGACTCCTCGTGATAATGCGACTCGATCACCAGATCATCGTTTAATGGAAGTTTTAGGGTGGCCAAGGCCCGGCGATATCCACTCAGCCTACCGACCGCCGTCGTCACGGTGTGGGGACCGGCGATGTGCGCGATCCTCCGGTATCCCTGGGAATACAGATGCCGGGTCGCTTCAAAGCCGATCCCGCTGTCATCGCCTCCCACAAAGTTGAGGCCGGGTAAACGGCGATCGATCAAAACCAGCGGGACAGACAATCCCAGCAAGACCTTACGCCAAGCGCTGTTGCTTGGTTCGTGAGCTGAAGCGAGCAGAACCCCATCGACCTGGTTGGAGAGCAGCATTCGGAGCATCTCTTCTTCCCGAGAAGCGTTTTCCTCGGTATTGCACACTAACAAATTGTATCCGCCGGTGCTGGTGACAGAATCGATCCCTTTCAGGACCTCAGCAAAGAAAGATCGTGACAAGTCGGGGACGATAACGCCCAAGACATTGGTCTTTCTGGTCACCAGACTGCGGGCCAACGAATTGGGGTGATAGCCGAATTTTTTTACTGCCGCAAAAACTCTGAGCCGGGTCGCTTCGCTGATGTCGTCTCGATTTTGCAGGGCGGCGCTGATGGTCGATACCGAGAGGTTGAGATGATGAGCAAGATCCTTCAGGCGGATAGCCATGGTGTCCGAGTTCCGGAGTAAAGTCGCCGGAACAGCGGAAGCAGTGTGCCGCAAAACAGGAGGGAAAAAAAGCGAAATAGTGGACTTAGGGTCGAAAATCAACGAAATGCTGGTCTCCTATAACGTTCTAGCTTGACAAGGGCTAGAACCTTATAGTTATGTGCGCTTGTTCATCCTAATTACAAATTTTCACTCAGGCCCACTTTATGACCGAATCATCTATGACCGCCGTCGTAGAGTATGGTCCTAACCAGCTCAAACTCGAGTCTGTCCCCATACCTACCGCTGCCGCTAACGAGGTGCTTACCGAAATCGAGGCCTGTGGCGTCTGTACCAGCGATGTCAAAGCCGGGCACGGCGCCCCGAGATATTGGGGAGGTAACGGTCAACCGAAATGGATTCGGGAGCCGGTTGTGCCCGGGCACGATTTGTTGGACAACAAGCAGGTTCCTCAGACGGCGCTGTTAAACATGCCCGTGATCAAAAAGGACAAAGTAGACTATTACTATTCTCAACTTTACGTTAAGCTTCAGGACTTTCTGAAGGCACTCCCGGACTTGATCAAGAAGAACATGGCTTCCGGGGACTACGCGAGCCAATAAGTGACGCTAGAAGACCTGGCGCGCCGACTTGTCCGCCGTAGTTCTGGGAAGAAGGGAAGAAGGGACGAAGGTGGAAGGCCTTGCGAAGGCGAGGCCTCCCGGGCCCATCCAATTCCTGATAAGATGAGACAATATTTAGTTAAGACCAATAATGCGGTAGAGGCTGTGATCCAAGGTCTCCAGGCCACCAGCCCGTTTCCGATCGAACGCGTCGGGTCTCACTTCGGCGTTATTCACCGTGGTAACTCAGCACGTAAGGCGAAGCTGCTCACTGGTGGCGGTAGCGGGCACGAGCCGCTATTCCTAGGTGCTGTCGGACCCGGGATGGCGGATGGCGCTATCGCCGGAGAGATCTTCGCGGCGCCGAATCCCG
>JAFAHI010000062.1 GCA_019237325.1 Verrucomicrobiota bacterium
TGCGATCTCTGTCCTTTCCAACTTTGCCGAAGGCGCCGAGCGGGACGGAAATGCAGAGTTCATTCATTTTTTGACGATTTGCAAAGGATCGATCGGTGAGCTTCGGGCACAACTAATATACTGCCTCGACATCGAATTGATCGATCAAGCGAAATACAAGAGTCTGGACGAGATGGCAGGTTCGGCCAGCAAACCGGTCGGTGGCTTGGTCCGATATTTGAAAACATCCGGAAGAAGCGGCCGGAAATTCGAAGATCGCGTCCGTCCAAAGCGAAAACAAAAACGCGCGAGAACACGGAAAGCGCGACTCCGCAACCCGCAACTAGCAACTAGCAACTAGCAACCCGTAATCTACAACCCAAACAGCTGCTGCATACGCGCCAGAAAACTCTCTTTCGTCTGGTTGATTGGCGCTGTCTCATTATTGTCTTTCCAGTTAGCTAACTCGATTTCGAGTAGTGACCGGCGGGCAGAAAGAGTTTCGCTGAGATGATCCGCTAAGCGGGGATATTCCTTCAGCAGGTCACGCATGGCGGATTTATCGATCTCGATAATATCGCAATCGGTTTTAGCGGCGACGCTGGCGGTGCGCGGGCTTCCGGTCAACAACGAGATCTCGCCGAAGCATTCACCGCTGACTAATTCGCTGAGATCTGATGCCCGGCCGTCGCGTTCCACGGTAACTTGGGCAACACCGGACGAGAGCACATACATCGATCCGCCTGGATCGCCTTGAGAAATAATCTTTTCCCCTTTCCCATAGCGTAAATGCCTCGCGGATTTGGCTAACGCCTGGATTTGCTCGGTCTCCATGTCCGCGAACATCGGTTGGACTTGAAGCAAAACCGAAACTTGGTCTGTAGGTTCGGTTTCTTTTTTTGACCGCATCTCCACGACCCGGGTTGGGTAAGAAAATGGGATGGCGCGGCGGTCGAGTTCGTACCAGATGTTTGTTCTGACGGTATCGCTGATTTCCGGGTACCGGCGGGCATCGTCGACCCAGTATTTTAACTCGTAGCGAATGCCTGAGTCATCAAAGCTCATCAAATACGCGACCGGCGCCGGATAGGATAGGACTCCCGGCACAGCTGAGCCCGCGCGCACTAAGGCGTCTTTGACTTGGTTCGGCGGAACCCCATACTCGACAGAAACGCTGGCGCGAGCGGCGTGTATCGGCGTCGGGCGGTACAGATTCACAATTGTCGCCTTGGCTAACTGGTTATTTGGAATATCGAAGCTGGCAGCATCAAGATTTCGGAGGCGAGTTGTCCGCCAGTTTACCTCGATTACTTCGACGTGTTTTCCGTCCACAATCAGCCACTCACCGACTCGAAAGGATTTCCCCGCTTGGAGCCCAATCCCGGCAAATATGTTTCCGAGCGTCTCTTGGAGCGCTAACCCGAGGACCAAAGCTATCAACCCGGAACCGGCTAAGAGACCAGGAAGGGTGACACCGTAAAACGTGCTCAGGCCGGTAAAAAACGCGGTCGCAATTAAAAGGAGCGTCGTGATCTGAGGTAAAAAGGGAGGGATTCGCGCCTGTTCGCCGGGATACCCAAAGATCGGCCAGAAATAGCGGTAAAGGAGAGCATTGAACGGAAAGGCAGCGAAAAAGAGAGCCGCCATTCCAATCAAATGTTGTCCCGGAAATTCAAATTGGAATAGAGCGCTGGCGCCGACGACTGCGGTGGCCGCGATAAAGATCTGATAGGTCCACCCTAAACCGACCCTGAACCGGCGTTTAAGCAATCTCCCGATCAACAAACCTGCCAGATAAATCAGAATAGCAGCTAACAAAAACAGCGCTTCAGGTTCCGCTGCCGTCAAAAACGAATCGATTAGGTTAGGCTGTCGCAAAAAAAAGAAAGTGCTATTTAGCCATAGCATGCAGACAAAGGCGAACTGAAACAAGGAGCTAGCAGCTGGCCTCTGGAGCAGTTAACGCCGCACCCTTGTACTGAGCCTGCTCCACTCCACACAGGTCGCCTCCTAGCTCCTAGATTCTGGCTCCTGGCTCCTAAGAAATGAACTTTGTCCAGGTGCTCCCGTTTTTCGCGCTGGCTACCGCGGTGGCGATGAAGGCCATCCCGAGTACTCCGTCTTCGACCGTTGGATAGTCGACATCCGGAGGGATCGATTTTCCTTCTTTTACCGCCTCGATCGCGCGGGCAGCTTCCAGATAGACGTTCGCGAACGCTTCGATAAACGCCTCGGGATGCCCGAATGGAAGCCGGGTAAACCGTTTCGCGATGTCACTGACGTAGCCGTTTCCTCGACGATAGATCTTTCTAGGAGCATCTGGATATTTAACGGTCAGCTCGTTTGGATGTTCTTGATGCCATTCAAGTGAGGTTTTCGTCCCGTAAACGGGGATACTGAGATTATTTTCTTCACCCACTGAGA
>JAFAHI010000505.1 GCA_019237325.1 Verrucomicrobiota bacterium
AGCGGCCACGTCGGTTCCGGTGCTGACGATTTTGAGTTCTTTGATCAAGGGTTTGATCTGGGGATCTTCGGCGTATTGCTGGAGACATTTGATCATCTCGATCCGCCAGGTGTTACCGATGTAACCATTGGCTAGGGCAACCCGGTAAGGGGGTTTTTTTGCCTTGAACTGGAGCGTTTTAGTTTGAGGCGAAAACGGTTTGAAACAGTCAGAGGAGGTTGTGTCCGCGGCTCGCGCCGGGGTAACGAACTGAGCCAGTGCGGACAAGGAAACCAGCGCAGCCGTGGTAATTAGCTTCTTCATATGTATACGGTTGGGGGACGTGGGCGCGAAGCGTGGAGGCGCGCTTCGCAGGAAGAATCATATGTGAAAGGTGAAAAGTGAAAAGTGAAAGGTGTGAATTGTGTGGAAGTGGACGCAGTGGACGGAGTGGAGGCGAATGAGTGACGTGGCGATATGGCGCGGGCTGTGGGGTGGCGCACGTTTAGATTCGAGGACGAGGACGACGACGAGGACGAGGACGATTGGGGGGCGCAGTGGACTTGGCTTATTTGCTACCTGCTATTTGCGCTAGGGGCGGCCTAGGAAAGAGCCTAGTCGTTTTAGGGTGTCGATGCGGTCGCAGAAGATTTTTAAGGTGGCGAGGATGGGGACGGCGAGGAGGGTGCCGGCTACGCCCCAGAGGTAGGACCAAAGGAGGAAGGAGAGGATGATGGCGATGGGGTTCAAGATTAGCCAACGGCCAAGGAATAGGGGGGTGGCGAGGTTACCTTCGACGGCGGCGCACAGGAGATAAGCCAGAGGGGGGAGGAATGCGTACCAGACGGAGTCGAAATGGATCAGGGAAACCAGCGTCATGGCGATGATGCCGCCGGTGGCTCCGACGAAGGGGATGTAGTGGAGTAAGAATGCGGCGACGCCCCAGAGGATCGGGTGCGGTAATCCTAATAGGCCGACTGAGATCCAGACGCTTGCTCCGAGGGCGGCATTGATCAAGGTGACGGAGGTAAAGTAGCGAGCTGCGGTCTGTTCGATCTCGGCTGCGATCTCGACGACGTTTTGTTTCTCAGATACGCCGGGGATCATATCGACGAGCTTTTTGAGCAGGCGCGCCCCGTAAAGGAGTAGGAAGAAGGCGAGGACGTGAACGACGATGATGACGGCTAAGAAGGTTGGGGCGTTACTAAGCGCGATCTCTATGATGCTCGGCCCGCGAATACTGATCTCGTGGTTGCTGCCGGGATTTAGCCAATTGCTTAGGCGATCCATGGATGCGGAGCTTTTCTGGACGGAATCGATAATCGGCGCCAGGCGTTCCTGGATGTGGTCGAGGTATTGAGGGAAGTCAGGCTGGAACTGAGCCAAGGAGAACCAGAGGGCGCCGAACAAGGAGAGCAAGATAGCCAGGAAACCGAGGGTACCGACGAGTGGTGCCCAGAATTCGGTTAGACCGATTTTTCTCAGCCAACGGGTAACGGGAGTCAGAAGGAATCCGAGAAAACCGGCGAGTACGATGGGGAGGAACAGATCTTCGGCGAGCTTTAAGGTGTAGAAGCAGGCAAAGACAAAAAGGCCGACTACCGCGAAGGAGAACCACGGTTTGATGAGCCGGCCGATCGCGGCCGGATAGGCGCTGAGTGGGTTGTTGTCGTTTGGGTCGGGGGGCTCAGTCATTGACGGGAAGGAGTAATCAGTGACCAGTGATCGGTGGGGGGATGCACAGATACCAGATAGCAAATAGGGTGGCGGATGGCGAGGCCAAGGTGCGGGCGGAGTGGTGGTGTGTAAGTGGACGGGGGTGGACTTAGTGGACGGGGTGGACGGAGTGGTCCACGGATGGCGGCCCCTTCGGCTGCGGGAAGGCAGCGTTCCATGGGTGGGGACCTTTTTGTATGCGCGTTCCATTCGTCCATTTGCGGTTCCTTTTCTTTGCGCGTTTGCGTCTTTGCGTAAGAATAGGTCGCTGTGGAAAATGTGCTGTGGCGTAACTCGAAGTGGGCGTCCAAGGGCATTGTGATCACGATCGCTGGGTTGGCGGCGATTTGGGTGATGATTCCGTTTCTGTGGGCGGTCGATAACTCACTTAAAAGCGATGCGGATATATTCAAGCCGGGGGCAATTATTCCTTTTCTGCAGTTCACGCCCAGGTTGGATGTGTGGATCAAAGTCTTGGGTGATCCGCAGCTTCAGAAGGGTCTTTGTAACAGCGCATTGGTTGGCGTTATCTCAACCATTCTAGTGCTTTTGATCGGCACTCCGGCTGCGTACAGTCTCGCTCGGTTTGAATTCGGGAGGGTTAGCAGCAAAGATGTGACCCTTTGGTTTTTGTCTCAACGAATGCTGCCTCCGGTGGTGGTGCTATCGCCGTTTTATATCCTGCTGGCAGAGTCTGGCCTTATTGACACGCAACTCGGATTGATCCTGCTCTATATCACGTTCAACCTGAATTTTTGTGTGGTCATCATGCGGGACATTTTCCGAGACGTTAGCAAGGAGGTGGAAGAAGCGGCTAGAATTGAGGGGGCGTCGTTGTGGCAGGTTTTTTGGATGATCGCGTTACCGCTTTCGCTCGATGGGTTGATTGTGACCGCTTTCATCGTTTTTGCGTTTTGCTGGAACGAAGCATTGTTTGCTTCGGCGGTTACAAGCCAGCAGGCGGTTACGATGCCGGAGTTTATTTTGGCTTCTCGTAATACTCAGGGGATCCAGTTCAATTTTGCGGCGGTGAATACGATCCTGGCGATTGCGCCTCCGGTGTTCTTGTCGCTGGTGGTGCAGCGGTATTTGGCGCGAGGGCTGTCGTTTGGGGCGGTTAAGGCGTGACGGTGCGCGCTTACAGCGCGGAGCGTGTCGGCGAATGGGCGATACAGCGAAATGGTGCCGGCCGCTTCGAATCGAGGACGAGGACGACGACGAGGACGAGTACGATGCGCTTCGCTTGGCTATTTGCGCGGTGGCGCGGTGAAGCTGATGCGGCGGCCGGCGAGGTGGAGGGCGACGCCCGGGATGGAGGCGTTGCTGGTATATTTGGGGGTGTAGGCGTAGAGGAGCCAGCCGGTTAGGCTCTCTGGGGTGTCAAGGACCAGGGTGGGTTCGATGGCGATGGAGAGGCCTAGGACGCGCTGAGAGTAAGTGCTGATCAGTTGTACCGGTGTCGACCAGTGGATGCCGTCATCAGAAAAGGCGATGTAGATTCCGCTTTTGCCTAGGGCCATTTCTTGTCTGGCTTCAGCAACGCGATTGAAGTTGAAGGTCAGAATGTATTTGTTGAGCGACTTGGAAAAGGTC
>JAFAHI010000661.1 GCA_019237325.1 Verrucomicrobiota bacterium
CTGCAGGTTCTCCGTAGCTCGCTTGATCGCGTCACTGTCTTCACCCTTTAACGCTTCGCGAACCTCTTTGATGGCGTCCTGGACGGTTTGTTTCTGCTCAGCAGAAACTTTCTCGCCTAGTTCGTTGAGTTGCTTCTCGCACTGGTAAGCCAGATTATCCGCGTTGTTTCTCAGCTCGGCCAGTTCTCTGGCTCGTTTATCGTCTTCGGCGTGAGCTTCCGCGTCCTGGCGCATCTTGTCGATCTCGTCCTTGGACAATCCGCTCGAACCTGTGATCGCAATTTTCTGTTCCTTGCCGGTACCAAGATCTTTGGCCGATACATTCAAAATGCCGTTTGCATCGATGTCGAAGGTCACCTCGATCTGAGGGACGCCGCGCGGGGCCGGCGGGATGCCGTCCAGATGGAACGTTCCCAGACTCTTATTGTCCCGGGCAAACTCGCGTTCACCCTGCACAACTTTAATTTCGACACCCGGCTGGCTATCCGTCGCAGTCGAGAAAATCTCGGATTTCCGGGTCGGGATAGTGGTGTTACGCGGAATCATCTTGGTGGCAACACCGCCCAATGTTTCGATCGCCAGGCTGAGTGGAGTCACATCGAGCAGCAATACATCTTTGACGTCTCCACGTAGTACGCCGCCTTGAATGGCAGCACCAACAGCCACTACTTCGTCAGGATTAACCCCTTTATGTGGCTCTTTACCGATCAGGCTACGTGCCGTTTCGACCACTTTCGGCATGCGGGTCATACCGCCGACCAACACGAGCTCATTCATCTCGGTGGCCGTAAGCTTACCCTCTCGCAAACAGTCTTTGACCGGCCCCACCGTTCGTTGGAAAAGGTCGTCGGTCAGCTGTTCCAGCTTGGCTCGCGTGAGCTTCTTTTGGATATGCTTCGGACCACTCGCATCGGCGGTAATGAAGGGCAGATTGATCTCGTATTCCTGCGACGACGAAAGCGCAATCTTCGCTTTTTCTGCTTCTTCTTTGATCCGCTGAATCGCGTCCGCCTGTACGCTTAGATCAATCCCGGTGTCAGCCTTAAACTCGGCAATGATCCAGTCCATGACTTTCGCGTCCCAGTCGTCACCACCTAAGTGGGTGTCGCCATTGGTGGCGCGGACTTCAAAGACGCCATCGCCGATTTCCAGCACCGAAATGTCGAACGTACCGCCACCCAAGTCGTACACGGCGATCTTCTCGTCCTTTTTCTTGTCCAGACCGTAAGCCAACGACGCTGCCGTCGGCTCATTGATGATTCTCAGAACCTCCAGCCCGGCAATCTTGCCGGCATCTTTGGTAGCGTTTCGCTGAGAATCATTGAAATAGGCCGGCACCGTAATGACTGCCTGAGTGATCGTTTCCCCGAGCTTCGCTTCCGCATCGGCCTTCAGCTTGCCGAGGATCATCGCGGATATCTCTGGCGGTGAGAATGTCTTCTTCTCGGATCCGACTTCGACTTCGACGTGAGCGTCACCGTTGGCAGCTTTGACAATCTTATACGGAACCCGCCTGGCTTCCGTTTGCACCTCATCGAACTTCCGTCCCATGAAACGCTTGATTGAGAAAATCGTGTTCTTAGCGTTGGTGACCGCTTGCCGTTTCGCTGCTTGACCTACGAGCCGTTCCCCGCTTTTCGTGAAAGCAACAATCGAAGGAGTCGTCCGCCCGCCTTCAGAGTTTTCAATTACTACTGGTTCACCACCCTCCATGACCGCCATACAGGAGTTCGTGGTGCCAAGATCGATACCTAGAATCTTAGCCATAAAATCGCGAACAAATTCCTAGCTCCTCTCGTGCCAATCGATTAAGCTTTTTGCAAGCTGCTTGTTATCAACGAATTACATTAAATTACATTTAATCTAGTACCCTGATTTTGTGTCATCTTGGCGCGCTTGGCACACCTGGGTGCGCCAAACCGTTCCTTCCGTTGCCCCAAACTTCGGCGGTTCGCTAGATTTACCCAAGGTCAAGCGGCACGCTCATCAAAACGGAATTAGTGTTCCGCCTCAAAATAACACGGATTTCGTTGCGATCGGAATGAGCCGCCGGTCGGGCAGCTGCCGGATCGCGCCTTAAAAAGCAGCCAAATGGTCCGGCCTTGGCCGGACGAAAAGCCATGTTACTTATGGGACAAGACACGAGCCCAAATGAGCGAATCTGTATCACGTGACACACCCAATCCGCTTGAGAACCCGGAACAGGTCGAGCGTGAAGGGTTAGAAATAACCGAGCGCGATATTGTTTTTGATTGCCCTCATTGCCGTGGGGAATTGGTTGTCGACCTAGAAGGGGCCGGACTGTCCCTGACCTGTGTCCATTGCGGTCAAACTGTCATCGTGCCGGAATATCACGGGCCATCCCTTCATTTTTTGGAAGCAGCGACATCGAAACTGACGGAAGCCTTACGAAATGCCCGGAAAGGGTCGCCTAGAAAATTCGATTTCAGCAACCGATCCGCCGCCGAGTTAGTCGCGCGCCGCGCTGAGCTTGAACGGCAGAGCGAAGAGATTCAGGCCCAGTCAGCCGAAATCAGAGGCCAAGTAAACCACGCCTTAATCCAGCTTCATCGTTACCAATTGAAGCTGGATATGCTGAACGAAAGTCAGGCTGAGCTCGAGATGGAGCTGAAGGCGATCACCGAACGGTTGTCGCCGGATGCTCCGCAGGTGAGAAGTGATAAGTGATCGGCCGGCCGCCGTGATTGCCGATTGGTGAAGGGCGTCGGAGCTCAGGTTTATCGTAACCCCACGGCCCTGGAGGGGAGCCGCTTTGGGTCGTTGGACGGCCTCAACCCAAGAGCGGAGAGCACAAACGGTGAGCCACTGCTAAACGATGCTAGCAGGCGGCTCCCGCGAATAACCCAGCGCGAAGTTTTTCCCACGGTGTTACCCAATCAACGAATAGGGACACCGTGGGACAAGGCCATACCAGGAGCCGTTTCCGGGAGCCGCCTGCTGCCATCTCATAGAGCTGCCAAACCATAAAGCGGCTCCCCTCCAAGCGTTGGCGACGCCCAGCCCGCGGCATTCTCACGTTCCCAGCGTTACAAAGGGGTTGCAAGAGCGATCAATTGACACCAAACTCGTAGGCTCGTTTCGGATGGGTGCCAGAGCGGTCGATTGGGCACGCCTGGAAAGCGTGTGTACCGCAAGGTACCGAGGGTTCGAATCCCTCCCCATCCGCCACATTCTCCGCTTATTCGCTGCCCGCCCGAAAGCTGAACATCCAGCTGATACCAAATTGATCGGTTAACATCCCAAAGCGCCCGCCCCAGAACGCGTCGTGTAATGGCAAGGTCACCTGTCCGTTTTCACTGAGGGCGTTGAAGGTTTTGTCCATTTCCCCCTGAGACTCGCACTCCAGGCAGATCGAGAAATTGTTACCCTGCTGAAAAGGCATGCCAGGGAGTGTATCAGATGCCATCAGAACCACCGGTCCGCTGGTCAGTTCGGCGTGCAGGATTCTGTCTGGCGTGCCCTTTGCCTGGGCCGACACTTCGGGCGGTCCGGCTGAAAAAGGGGTGAAGCTAGGTTCTCCTGCCAGGCACCGGCCGTAAAACGTCATCGCTTCGCGACAATTTCCGTCGAAATTCAAGTAAGTGATTGTTCCTTTCACAATTTGCTCCGAGAGGGTTCTGCGAAAAGACCATCCGATTATCCTATGGTGGAAACCATTTTTCTGTACTCGCGTCAAACCGCCTGCTCGGTCGAGTCAAAGAGATGCACGTTTTCCAGATCAAAATCATAACCGACAGAATCGGCGTGGCGGAGGTCGTTAAATCCTCGCAAGCCGATGGTGAGCCGATTGTTCGCTGGCGTCAGACCATGGACGTAGGTGGATTCTCCTAACATTTCTACCACTTCGATCGTTAACAGGCCTTTGCCCGCGGCCTGCGGTACGACCTTGATATGTTCGGGGCGAATACCCAAGGTCGCTTCTGAACCCGCCGCAAGTTGCGCCTGGGAGTGCGACGGAATCGTCAACGTGCCGCCGAGGAAATCGTCGCTTTCTATCGTGATCTCGCCTAGTCGATCCTCTACGACTTTTACCTTCAAAAAGTTCATTCTTGGCGAGCCGATAAATCCGGCCACAAAAAGGTTCGCCGGCCGCGAGTAAAGATCCCGAGGTGATCCGATCTGTTCGACTTTGCCGTCATTCAAGACGACGATTTTCTCAGCTAAGGTCATCGCTTCGACCTGATCGTGGGTCACATAAATCATGGTCGTTTGCAGGCCGCTGTGCAGCTTGGAAAGTTCGATTCGCATCTGGACCCGCAACTCGGCGTCTAAGTTAGAAAGCGGTTCGTCGAACAGGAAAATCTCCGGTTCCCTGACAATGGCTCTCCCGATTGCCACCCGCTGCTTTTGCCCGCCGGAAAGCTCTTTCGGCCGTCGTTTCAAATACGGGGTCAACTGCAGTATGTCGGCTGCCCTGGCAACCCGCTCCCGGATTTCTTGCTTTGGCCGCCCAGCCATTCGTAACCCGAAGCCCATATTATCTGCCACCGACATATGGGGGTAGAGAGCGTAAGACTGAAAAACCATGGCGACGCCACGTTTTGCCGGGTCGACTTCGTTCATTCGCTGGCCGCCAATGTAAACTTCCCCCTCATTTACCTCTTCCAGACCGGCGATGATCCGTAATAGCGTCGATTTCCCACAGCCGGAAGGACCGACCAGGACAACGAATTCGCCATCGGCCACTTCCAGATCAACGCCGTGGATAACCTCCATCTTGCCGTAACGCTTGATGATTTTCGAGAGGGTGAGACTGGCCATGAGCTTTTGATCTAAAATCCTAAAAAAGTGCAACTTCAGGTAACAGAGAGGTCTCTAAGGCGCAAGGCGAAGGAGTTGGAGAAAAGGAGCCAGGAGCCAGAATTCAGGAGTCAGGGGGTCTCGGGGCTGGGCAAGTTTTCCACGTAATGGTTTCTCCAACTAACAAGGGTTTTGGTCATGCGCACGCCGAGACGAAGATTGCGAGTTTCCCGGGTGCGAGCAAAAGCGGCTCCCTGCAGGCGTACCGACTTCCCGCCCCCCCGCCTAGCTCCTGAATTCTGACTCCTGACTCCTTTTCCTTGAACTCCTCCAAAACTATTTTCGAAACTTCCGTACGTTTCTTGGGTTTGGTCGTGTGAAGTAACGTGTGTGAGAGCGACTGCGAATTCGCCGGGCAGCGGCGGGTGGAGTGATCGCTGGGAACGCGAACGACTTCGACACAATCTGCTTCGCCCGAACCTGGGTTTTTGGCGGCCGCAGGTTACCTCTGACTGGTTGATTGGGTGCGAGAACACTCTTGTCGACCGATCGGAGAAAAAAACAAACGTGGGAAAACCTTAACAACCGTTTATCAACATCAAAATGAACAAAGTTATTCTTCTGCTCACGGCGGTGTTCGGCCTCAGCGTTGCAGCATTTGCAGCCGATCCTTCACCGTCCGCTTCAGCCAGTGCTTCGGCTCCTGCCAAGAAGCATCATACGACGACCCATCACCACAAAGCGAAGGCTGCTCCGAGCGCTAGCGCAAGCGCTACTCCTCAGTAGGTCTTCCGGTTGGGAATACAGTCAAGCTTCAAGACCCGCAGTCACCTGCGGGTCTTATTTTTTGCGAGGTCTGGAGCGTCCCAGACGGACTTATACAGGCGCTAACTGCACCCGCGTCCGGGATACCAGCGAGCCTATCGTGACATATAAGTCCCATGACTCCCATAGGTCCGACCCCTGCCGGCACCCTAGCCTGTCGAGCACGAGGACGATTCGACTCCCTCTAGCTCCCTGTCGCGGTTTCCCGGAAATAAAGTTTCTGGTTGCCAACGTCGATAACGCCGTGGTGTTCGAAAAAGAAGTCGGCGCCGAGTAAACCGCCGAACTCGTATCGCAGATCCTCCGGCCCGGGCGGCAACGCCGTAATGCCAACGACCGTCGTGCCAAGGTTGTACTTGCCAATGCTAAATTGAGGCGCGATTCCAGCCCAGACTGCTCTGGTTTTGGAATGAATTCCCTTAGCGTTGACACCCGTATGGATAATCGGGATACCGGCTGTCGATGCGACTTGAACCGGCAACAAGGTGGTGAAACCGCCCGTATCAACCACAAAACTGTAACGCTTTCCGTTCAGGCTGCCTTCGACTTCGAGCGCCCCTGAGCGCGTGATCCGCATGGGGATCGATTTGAGATGTTGTCTCCGGATATCCATCTGGGCCGCGGCTAAATCAGAGCTCGATCCGATCTGCATATAAATGCGCTGCTGGGCGCAGTCGATAATCGCTTTGTATTCCTGGAGAATATCCAGTCCTAGGATACCGTCCATCGGCACCGCAGTACCGCCCGTTCGCAGCCTGGCCCGGAACTGGGTGAGGTCGATCAACGCAACCGGCCCG
This sequence comes from Verrucomicrobiota bacterium, assembly GCA_019237325.1. Classification (GTDB taxonomy): domain Bacteria; phylum Verrucomicrobiota; class Verrucomicrobiia; order Chthoniobacterales; family JAFAMB01; genus JAFAVN01. The sequence continues at coordinate 6,384 of JAFAHI010000661.1, forward strand.
GAGCCAAGACTTTGCGTACCCAGACTCAAATTTTGAAGATTTGCGACCGGCACAACGCGATCATTGACCTCGATCTGGTTCGGCAGCTCAACGGTTTTTCCCAGCGAAGCGAGACCGAGTTCCTGCGCTTTCTTCCTGTCTACAATCGTCAGAGCAGCACCAGTATCGACTGCAAACCAAGCCGGCTTGCGGTTGACAAGCACCGGCGCGAAAAGATGATTCCCGGTGGTGCGACTCAACAGAACTCCGTCCGTTGACTCGTTGGCCTTTGCGCAAGGAAGTGCTATAAGGACGAAATACAAGACCCCGAAAACCGGTATGCGGAGTGAAGATAAAGTGCGCTGCATATGGCGGCGGTGAAATTATGAAGCATACACGATCCGGCACTTTTTGGTGTCGAATTTTTATTCTGGCGGCTATCTGCTGGCAATCAGGTAGCTTGTTGCTGGGCCAGACTCCTAACGGCTGGGGCGAGATCTGGCAAGAGCGGATGAGCATTGGCCAAGCTCGCTTGGACGAGGCATTCAAACTCGCCGAATCCGGCAAAGCCACCGAAGCACTTGCTCGGATCGATGCGATCATCAATTCAAATCCGGACAACTGGCGAGCCCACTTTTTAAAGGCTGCCGTCTTAGTTTTGGTGAAGCGGCAGGATGACGCTCTTCAGCAGATCGATGAGAGCATAAAACTGGCTCGAAAAAGCAACGTAAGCTACTCACTGCTAGGTCAGCTTTACAGCAGCAAAGCCCGCACCTGTATTGACGCCCATCGCTACGACGATGCCAGAAAGTCATTAGACAGCGCGGTTCACGTCGATCCAAACGACACCACAAGCATGAATGATCTGGCCTGGCTGTTGGCCACCGCTCCAGACTCTCGCGTCCGGAATCCTCACCGGGCAGTGTCGCTGGCCCAGAAGTGTTGCGGCTTAAACCACTGGACGAACGCGTACTCCATCGATACCTTGGCCGCCGCGTATGCGGCCGCCGGCAACTTCGGGCAAGCCGTTCGGTACCAACAGCTAGCGATGCAGACTCTAAATAAGTCGGAGCGGTCAGAACAGCTATCCGCCATGCAGGATCGCCTTAAGTTGTATGACAATCACCGAGCCTACCAGGGTGATTGAGTACGAGTTTTAAGTTCTAAGTTTTAAGTTCGTCCTGAGTGTCGGTACAGTTGTGCCTCCGCGCATCGGACATACAACTTAAAACTTGAAACCTAAAACTTAAAACTTAGAACCCTCTATGAGCAATGTTCTCCCCGTTCTGGTCGGTGGCGAAGCCTTGTATGATCTGATTTCGGCGGACCCCGGTGCCGGCCTGGGTGGAACGAAAACTTTTCAAAAGAGGCCAGGTGGATCTCCATTTAACATCGCAGTCGGTATTGGTCGTTTAAATACACCTGTCGCGTTCGTAGGGAAGATCGGTGACGATCAGTTTGGCGAGGCCTTAGTCGATTTTTTGAAGAACGAAAAAGTCGAGGTGGATCTCGTCGTCCGAGAGCCGGGTACAAAGACCACTTTGGCGTTTGTGGCAGTGGATGCAGCCGGTAAGGTCGATTTTCGGTTCTACCGTGACAATGCTGCGGACCCATCCCTGCGCACGGCCGAGCTGAAACCGATCGATCCCAAGCGTTACTCATTTTATCACTGCGGTGGCATCGTACTCGCCCAGGAACCCACCGCTTCCGCATATTTATCAGTCGTCGACCGGTTCACGGCGCAGGGTGTCCCGGTATCACTTGATCCAACTATTCGTAAATCGCTGATTTCAGATGAAGCTACCTACCTCGCCCGGCTCTTGCGCCTGGCCGAAAAGGTTGCTGTGCTGAAGGTAAGCGATGAAGAACTGGCGTTTCTGACTCGAGTGGACGACATCGACGAAGCGGTACGGTTGTTGCGGGTACCGGTAGGCTCTCTGGTCATTGTGACTCTCGGCGCAGAGGGAGCCGCCTTCTATCGCGATGGCGAGAAATTGGTCAGCGCTCCCAGCTTCCCGGTTAAAGTAGTTGAAACGACCGGCTGCGGTGACTCCTTCATGGCTGCGATCCTAAGTCAACTCGCGGGTAAAACCGCCAAGGAGATAGCGAGTATGACACCAGAACAATTCGAACCGATCGCCCGATTTGCGAACGCCGAGGCCGCTATTGTCGCGACTCGTTACGGTGCCGCAGATGCAAATCCCACGAGAGCCGAGGTGGAGGGATTCCTAGCGTCCCGGTAGCGAGCATCTAGAGGGGAGCCGCTTTGGAGCGTCAAAGTCGAATCTAAGCCTAAGTTGCTGTCGGGGTCCTCCGCGTCCGAATGGCGTACTGAGCAGGCGGCTGCCGGGAACGTCTCAACGCTTGGCACGCTGTATTAACGTCTCCAGTTTTATTTGCCGTCAACTGAGGGAGAATCGGTGGGTAATGGATCGCGCTGGGTAATTCGCGGGAGCCGCCTGTCTACCCCGAAGTCTTTCGGTGGCTTTCACAATTTCCAGCGGCAATCCCGTTGAAACGAATGCAACGAGATACCCAGGTCACATGCCAAAGCGGCTCCCCTCCAGTGCGACACGCCCTCCTGCAAATCGCCGTTTTTTAGATCTTGAGCATCTTTCGCCGGTATTCTTCGTCCTGGCGATTCTCGATCCGTTCGATCTCCGACGCCGGCAGGTGGCGAAGGCCGCCCAATAACTGGGCGCCGGTGAAAATCTCGGCTGCTTTAACGGTCATTAGCATGGCGGCTCGCACAGCTTGGACGGATGAACCTATGGTGATAACGCCATGATTCCGGAGCAAAATCACGCGCGGCAATTTGTTGTGCGTTCGGCGGAATTCCTCCACGTCTTGCCGAATTCGCTTAGCCAAAGCCAGACCCGGATCCACGTAGGGAATAAGCAACGATATCGGTCCGCAACAGACGATCTCGTCCGGACATTGCCGGTTCTCGCTGAATTCTCTCGCCAATCCCGAGCAAAGAATCCGGTTTACTTGGATAGGGTGAGCGTGACCGACGAAATTTATATCGGGCAGATTCAGGAGGTAGGCATGGAAAAAAGTCTCAACCGAGGGCTTGAAAGCCGCTGGATGGCTCCGGCTTTCTAGTAAACAGGTCTCGACCTCAGTGTCCGCTACATCGTCCCGGTCCATCAGTGAGAGCAAACGCTCGAACCGGCAAAGAGTTAACTGGTTGGCCGTCAAGGTCTGAAGACTGCTGCCGCTGGATTTAACGAAGAAAGTCTCGTCATCAACGCGACAGGATGTATTCCCCTCACCCAAGATAACGAGGCCGCCCTCTCCGAACTCGTGAGAAAGTGCCAACAGCTCTGGCAGAACTGCCGATTGATCAAATGACATCTGGTTTACCGTGTCGCACGAACCAGTGACTCTAGAATTCTCCGCAGAAATACACCTTCAGACCTAGCTCTGCCATCACCGCGGCTTTGGCAAACATAGCGGTGCGCGCACTGGCTCGATCGTTAGCGTAGGCAACCTGGATATGGTTGGATTTATGCCGGGCCATCATTTGATCTCGGGTTATACCATGGAGCACGGCGTGCATAATCGGCCATTGCGAAGTGGTTAATGCCCAACGCTCCTGGGTCTCTTTTTCCGGCAATTTCACGACTTCGCCGATCCCGGTGTCGAAACAAAGTTCGCCGTCATCGATAAAAATCCGGCTCCAAACGATCCAGCCCGGCTTACTAATGCCTTTGCAGGTACCGCCGCCCAAACGGAAATACATCGGAGGTTGGCGCTCACTAGAGGTACCGCTGTAACCGTCAATAAAGTGATTAGGCGGTGCGCCCCCACTGATCTGGAACACCCATACATAGGCGTCCAATTCATCGTCTTGATACTGCCGGCCCCAGCGCAGGTCGTGGAGCGTCGTCTCTGGCGGCAGTTTCAACTCGTTCCATACTTCTTTCGTGATTAAAGCGTCGACTCCGGCGCATTCATCCACCTCATTGAAGTGAGGCAACGGTTGACCAGCGTACAGCTCTTGCCCGGTGACTTCGTCGTAAACCGGTGGCCGGTCGCTATTATTTAATAGCCCTTCAACCAAATCGGACGCAGCACTCAGGTCTTTCAGTCCCTGTTGGTATTGGATACCAATCGTCGCGCAGCCGAACTCAGAGGCGATCCGAGTCGCGGCCACATACATTTTACACTGTTGCAGTACTTGGGACTCGGTAAGGTCGGTTTCTTCGTTGGGGCCGTAGTTAAATTTGATTCCCTTGTTGACCAGCCACTCGTATACGCGGCGCGCTTCTTCATCCGGGATAGTTAACATCCTGGCATAGAGAGTAGATTGGCTAAGCCGCTCTTTGAAAATTCCCAATGGGCTCAGCAGTTCATCAGGAATGACTGCGTTGTACATGCCCATACAACCTTCATCGAAAACACCTAAGATGTACTGTTGCTCGCGGATAGACGAACCTAAGCGTTCTCCCAGTCGTCTGGGCTCACCGGGGATCTTAACCTCCTTGTATTTCATTACATGGGAGGTGTCATGATTGATCTTATCTGAGGCTAACCACTGCCTTAGTTTCTTGACGAAAAACTTATCCCGAAATTCCTCGCTCCATAGGCTGCTGTATCTGATCCCTGCCTTAGTGAGTCCGGCGTTGAGATTCAGCAAGCCAACCAAGCCTGGCCAGGTACCACTCCAGTTGGCTACGGTCAGCTTTGGTCCCTGGTGTGCAAATAGCCCTGGCAAAATGTGTTGACTATATTGCCAGACAGACTCTGCCACCACGATGGGTGCATCCTTGGGTATAGTCCGAAACACTTGCATCCCCATCTTCTGGCTATCTATAAAGCCGTGCCCCTTTTTCTGATCGAAGGGGTGGGCGCGTTTGACGGAGAACCCTTCTTTTTGGATGGCTTCTACCAGCGCTTTTTCCATCGCCGCTTGGGCCGGTTCGCACTTCTGATTTGCCGAGAGGCGAAGGTCGCCGTTGGCGACTAGATACACTGTATTCATAAATGCTTTTGTACGCTCACACGCATCTGGTTGAGACTAAGGCATGTCTGATGGCACAACCGGGAGACGACCATGTGCCGACCTTGGCTGCATAGGGGAATTGACCTCCACGGTGAGTAACTCGACCCCTAGTAAACACATTGCAGGCAGCTTCGTCCAGTGAGCGCCCCAATTTTTTCAACCGGCGGCAACACCTGGAGGGGAACCGCTTTGTAAGGTAGCAGCTCTATCATTAGGCAGCAGGCGGCTCCCGAGAACGTCCCCATCGCGTAGCAACTCTATCGTCAGCGGGGTGGAACGGAAGGAGCGAGGAAACGGTCCAGGACAGAACGGTACCTGCAGACGTTTCCGGGAGCCGCCTGCTGCAAACCGATAGAGCTGCCACCTTACAAAGCGGCTCCCCTCCAGGCGCTGGGCGGCCGCACGGATCCTTAGTCTAGGATCATCGCGCCCCTTACCAAGTCCTGAATTGGCTGACGAAGGCGTAGATCAATAGGACCGAGAGCAGGATGGCTAGCGCAAAACTGCCGCCAATAATTCCGAAAACGAAAAGCCAATCTCCTCTAGTCACTGGCTTACCTTGGCCGGCGTATTTCTGGAGCAACCGATAGTTTCGTTGATTCGCTTTGAAAACGAACGTCACCCAATCTCCGACAACTGGGATTCCCTGAAAGAGAGCGTTCAGCAGGACATTCAAGCCCATCCGGGCCAAAACGATCCTCGGTAAACGGTGCTTTACACTGCGTAACAGAACCGACGCGGAGACCACCGCATCGATTTGGTCACCGACCACCGGGATAAAGCCGATCAGCGGATTGGCGCCAAACCGGAACTTTGTTCCTGGCACCCGGAACAAGGAATCCATGATATGGGCAATTACGCCAATGGCTGCGTCGACCTCTGTAGTGCCGTGAGTCTTGCGATCGGCTGGTAGAACCTCGAGCTCTACTTCTTTTACGTCCGCCCTTTGATGTGCCGCTTTCACTGCCTGAGAAAGCTATACCGAAAACCAATTGCGTGATACCGCAAAAAGTCCTGAGCCGCAAGTGGAGCGGAACCAACCGCTAACCGATAACTGCAACCGGCCAACCACCAACCACTTACCCCGGAATTTCCCGCAGCATTTGCCCGTTAGTGGGGAACTTACGCAAAAACGAAAGCAGACGCTCGATGGCTTCGACTGGCCGATGGCCGGCCAACCCTCGCCGGATAGTATTGATCTTCTCCAGATCGTTAGCTGGGATCAATAATTCTTCTCGGCGGGTACCGGATTTGAAAATATCGATAGCCGGGTACACACGCTGGTCGCTGATCTGCCGATCCAAGACCATCTCCATGTTGCCCGTGCCTTTAAACTCCTGGAAGATCAGCTCATCCATCTTAGAGCCGGTCTCAATTAAAGCCGTAGCCATAATCGTAAGCGAACCCGCTTCTTCGGTGTTTCGAGCTGCGGCAAACAGTTTCCGTGGAATTTCCATGGCTCGGGCATCCATACCACCGCTCATGGTCCTTCCACTGTTAGACATCGCGTTGTTAAACGCTCGCCCAATTCGGGTCAACGAGTCCATTAACACAAACACGTCTTTACCGGCTTCCACCAGACGTTTCGCGCGCTCGATAGCGAGTTGCGCAATCCGGGTATGACTCTTTATATCGCTGTCATTCGAGCTGGCCATGATGTCCGCTTGCGGGACGGTTCTCCGGATTTCGGTTACTTCCTCCGGGCGCTCATCGACCAACAAAATAATCAGGTTGACCTCCGGGTGGTTCCGCACAACCGCGTCCGCGATATGTTGGAGGAGCGTAGTTTTTCCTGTGCGCGGCGGCGCCACGATGAGTCCACGCTGGCCTTTACCTACAGGTGTCATCAGATCCATCACCCGGGTCGTATAACGATCCGGAACCGTTTCTAAGCGAATCCGGCTCTTCGGGTTGAGTGAGGTTAGCTCCTCAAACACCGGCAAATTCCGATATCGATCCGGATGTTCTCCGTTGATCTCGGTTAGCCTAAAAAGCTGAGAGCCACGACTCCCGCGTCTAATCTCGCCCTTAATCCATAAGCCGTCGCGCAAGGCGTGTTTCCTAACCACTTCCGGGGTCACGAAAATATCTTGCGGAGACTGCACATAGTTTCTCTTAGGATCACGCAAAAACCCGAATCCCTTGCCTGAGACTTCGATTAAACCCTCGCCGAAGACCGGTTCTGGCCGCGGCTGTTCAGTGATCACCGCCGACTCTGGCTGAGTATTTTCTCTACCGTTATCAGCGGCAAGCGGTACCCGTTCACTAGGCTGTTCAATTGCTACCGCTTGTTCGGCTTTAACGTCGGTAACCACTGTACCCGTCTCACGGGTGGTTTGATGGTTACTGGGGGGTTCCGGCAATGTTTCTGCCGAGTTGAGGTTCAACTCAGGCTCCTGGCCTTTTGCTGCCGGCTTTTTAACCCGCTTAGCACCAGTCTTGCCACTAGCTGCCTTTTTGTTAGTCGCTGCTGCCGCTGCCCGAGCCCGTTTCACCTTTTTTTCCGGTGTAACTTGCTCGCTAACGACTGCCGACTGCTCATCTAAGTCTGCCATAACGTCCAATGAAAAATTTCCTCAGTTCTAAATAACTCTAACTCCTAATCCGCGAGCTTGGTTGCTAACTCCTCGGAGATATCGAAATTGCCGTGCACACTTTGAACATCATCATTGTCTTCTAACGTGTCACACAGACGAATGACTTGTTCGGCGAGACCCTGTTCGTGAATGGTAACAGTAGTTTCAGGAACAAAAGTTAGTTTTTGTGAATCGATTGGTATTGAGTTTTTGCGGATCGCTTGCCCGACCGTATAAAGGTGATCGGGCGAAGTAGTAACGATGTACAATTCATCGTCGGAAGCGAGATCTTCCGCCCCGGCCTCCAGAACGATTTCTAACAGACGATCCTCTTCGGCCGACTCCTTCGGCACCGTAAGTTGGCCTTTCCTTTTGAAAAGATAAGCCACCGCCCCCGAACCGGCCAGGTTTCCATGGTTCTTGCTAAAGATACTGCGGATATCTGCTGCTGTCCGATTTTTGTTATCAGTAGCCGCCTCCACCAGGAGAGCCACTCCCCCGGGTCCATAACCTTCGTAGACCAATTCCTCGATGATACCGCCACCGATTTCACCAGTGCCCTTCTTGATTGCCCTTTCTATAGTGTCGTTAGGCATGTTTTGGGCTCGAGCCGCTAGCACAGCTGATCTCAGGCGCGGATTCAGGTCGATTCCGCCGCCCGTTCGAGCAGCTACCATGATTTCTTTTGAGAACTTGCTAAAAAGCTTGCCGCGTTTTGCGTCGAGAGCGCCCTTAAAGCGCTTAACTTTAGACCACTTGCTATGACCCGCCATAGATTCGGGCAAAAATAGATTGAGGACAGGGTTAAAAGGTTCAGCAATTCCGCGCCATCTGACCGATGAGGAGACAACAGCCCGGTGAAAAAACGCCGGCTGGCGCGTTAATCTGGGATGGTCAATACAACCCTATGCAGGGGTATTTGTCAAGAGCGCTAGGGTTGTCGGAAGAAATCGTACTGGTCCTTCGCCGTCGTGACTTCGCCACACGGTGGGACTGAAAGCGACTGAGCAAAGGCTACGTCGGGCAGGACTTCGGCGAGCGCAGTCGAGTCGTTGTCCTCGTCCTCGAGGATGATGCGCAGGCTAGTTGTCATCCCCCAGTAGAAACACCCGCGTCCGGCAACTAAGGATGGGGACTTATGGGACCAATGCGACCCATAAGTCCTAAGAGTCCCGTAGGTCCCATTCGTCGCACGGTACCGCGCGTTGCCCTGTGTTAAACCGCTACCTTTTGCAGACTAGAGGCGCGTTTCCGGGCGATGGACTGCAAAATCTTCTTTCGTAAACGAAGATTTTTCGGGGTTACTTCCACGAATTCGTCCTGAGTAATGTATTCAAGTGCACGCTCTAAGCTCATCCTAAGAGGCGGCGCGAGCTGAATGCCCTTCCCATCCCCCTGACTGCGCATATTCGTGAGATGCTTGGCTTTACAAGGATTAACGGTCAAATCGTCCGGTCGAGCGTTCTCCCCGACGATCATTCCCTCGTACACTTCTTCTTGTGGTCCGATAAAAAGCCTGCCTCGTTCCTGGACGTTATTAAGAGCGTACGCCGTTGATCCGCCGCCTTCCATTGCCACCAACACACCGTTTGCCCGGCTGGCGATCTCGCCTTTGAACTGCCCATATTCCTTGAAAAGATGGCTCATTGAGCCAAGGCCGCGGGTAAGATTGACCAAGTCCGTTTCAAAACCAATCAGCCCTCGAGTCGGAATCACCGCCTCGACCAGCACGCTGTGCGGGTGATGACTCATGTTCACAATTTCCGCCTTCCGGCCGGCCAACGACTGGAGAATGTCGCCCAAATTGTCATTCGGTACATCTACGTAAAGCGTCTCCAACGGCTCCAGGAGCTCACCTTGCGCGTTGCGATGGTAGATTACTTCCGGGCGTGACACCAACAATTCGAAACCCTCGCGGCGCATCTGCTCGACCAGAATTGCTATCTGCATCTCGCCCCGTGCGCTTAGGGTGAATACTCCAGCCACGTCTGTCTCCGCGAATTGCAAAGACACATTGGTACGGCACTCCCGCACCAGACGTTCTTTAATGTGGCGTGCAGTCAGGAATTTTCCTTCCCTGCCCGCCAGCGGAGAATCGTTAACCACAAAATTCATCTGGATCGTGGGTGGATCGATATCCACAAATTCAAGAGCCTGGCGATCTTCCTTATCGGTAATCGTTTCACCAATCGCCACCTCCTCAAAACCGGCCAACCCAATGATATCGCCGGCGCCGGCATGTTTGATCTCGATCCGTTCCAATCCTTGGTGACTAAACAGCGCGGTTACGGTAGCGCGTTCCCGGCGGCCATCCTTGTGGATGAGCACCGAGGAGTCACCAACCGAGATCCGGCCGCTGATAATCCGGCCAAATGCGAGGCGGCCCAGGTAATCACTGTAATCCAGGTTCGAGACCAGCATTTGGAAATAGGTTTCCTGCGCCACCGGTGGAGGCGGGATATGTTTGATAATCGCCTCGAACAGAGGCTCCATATCATGGTGAGCATCATTAATGTCCCGGACGGCGTATCCCTCCTTCGCGCTGGCGTAAATCACGGGAAAATCGAGCTGCTCATCGGTCGCGTTTAGCTCGACGAAAAGATCAAAGACCATGTCCAACACTTTATGCGGACGAGCGTTTTCCCGATCGATCTTGTTGATTACCACGATCGGTCTAGCATGGTTCTGGAGCGCTTTACGTAACACAAATTTTGTTTGTGCTTGCGGTCCATCGTGAGAATCGACTACCAAAAGGACGCCATCCACCATCTTCATGATCCGTTCCACCTCGCCTCCGAAATCGGCGTGACCAGGTGTGTCCACGATATTGACGTGATACTCCTTGTACTTGAAGGCTGCGTTCTTGGCTTTGATCGTGATCCCTTTTTCGCGCTCGAGATCCATTGAGTCCATGACCCGTTCCTCGACCTTTTGATTAGCGCGAAAGGTCCCCGATTGCCGCAGTAATTGATCAACTAGAGTGGTTTTACCGTGATCAACGTGCGCAATGATAGCGATGTTCCGAATCTTATCCATAGTCCCCCCGGGAGTGGGGAAGATGATCGTAGAGGAGCCTCTCGTCAATGGGCTTCGTCAGCCTAATCCATCGGATGACACATCATATCACAAGCTCCGTGATTGAGCTAATCCCTATCGTGGGTTCTTTGGTATCCACGATAAAACCGCGAGGCGCTCCGTAATCAGAGCCCACATTAAATCCCGGAAAGCCGCCCAAATCGACAGGTCCTGCTGCTCGATGTGTGTGTCCGCAAACTGCACCCGCTATTTGTTCCGAATAGAGCCGCAACATTTCGCCCATAGCTCGATTGCCCAAATAGGCTCGGAAGAAGGCTCGAATCGGTGGATCCTCCGGATCAAGCATTGATGCGTCCGGAACTCCTAAGAGCTCCTCAAACGGAGGAGTGTGTAACACCAAAAAAATATGGTGCGGACCCGTGGCCAAGATCTTGGATTGGACGGCTTCTACTTGGGCATGCGCGATCTTGAGAACATCTGATACCCCGGGCATCCAATCGAAATCGCGCCAGCGCAGTGGAGTTTCGATGGGGGGCCGGCCCCGCAAATAATGCTCGCGAGTCACCATTTTGCCCTCATAGCGGAGCCCAGGAGCCGCGAAGCCGAGATCATAATGACCGTAACCACCGACGAACACGAGCTCGTCTGAATAGAAATTCTCTTTGTCGAGCAGCGTTACATTGTACCGCTCGGCTGGAACTTGCCAGAACCGCTCGATGGTTGCTCCTAAGGTCCGGCATCCAGCAAGGGCGCCACCCCAGAAGTCGTGATTACCCAGGGCAATGATGATGGGCCCATGAGGAAATATTCGGCGGAGTTCACGCAACACAGTATCCGCCTCTGCCGCCACTGCGATATCTCCAGCAACCACCAGTGCTTCCGGGCTCGCTTCCCGCACCCATTGTGTGAGCGCCTCTAGCACCGTCACGCGCCACGCGCGCACCAGGTGAAGATCAGAAGTAACGAGCAGCTTCATCAGGGAACAGGAGTAGAGGAATTCAGGAGTTGCAGGAGTTCAGAATTTGGAACGTGCATACGTTCAGTCGTCGTAACCAAGACGAGGGTCTTTTCATTCTGAACTCCTGAACTCCTGGACTCCTTTGTTCTGTAAGAACGCCACCACCTGATCGAGCGCTCGTGCCCGGTGGCTGAGGCTGTTTTTTATCGCGCTGGGCAATTCGGCAAAGGTCTCACGGTAGCCCGCCGGGATAAACATTGAATCGTAACCGAACCCGTGGTCGCCGCGCTCGAGGGGAACCACGATTCCCTCCACCGCACCCGAAAACGAGCCTTTTATCTCTCCCTTACTGGCCAGAACCATTTCACAGCGAAAACGAGAGTTGAATTCTCTAGCCGGTAATGTCTTCAAAAGACCGATCAGCTTGGACCGGTTCTGAGCGTCCGTGGCGTCTTCGCCCGCATATCGCGCCGAATACACCCCTGGATCTCCATTGAGAGCATCGACCTCCAGACCAGAATCGTCGGCTAAGACCAACTCCGAGAATGACCCCGAGATAGCGACTGCCTTAAGCGCCGCATTCTCAGCGAAGGTTGAACCCGTTTCTTCGACTCTTGGGGCGTCTACCAGGGTGGTGAGATCGCGCACATTCCATCCCGAACCCAATATCTGGCCGATTTCTTTCGTTTTATGCGTGTTCCAGGTCGCAACTAAAAGTGTTTGCATCGTGACATGACACCCCGAAAGTTGCGCCTCCCGGGTCATAAGACAAATGAGCGAGAGACGAAAACAGTATCCATTCCCCGATTTCGAGCCAAAGTGGCAACGCATCTGGGGGGAACAAAAGACTTTCCGGGTAGCTAACCCCGGTGAACCCGGGTTCGATCCGGCAAAACCGAAGTTCTACGTCATGGACATGTTCCCTTATCCCAGCGGCGAGGGACTTCACGTGGGCCATCCAGAAGGATATACGGCGACCGATATTCTCTCTCGATACAAGCGGATGCGCGGCTTCAATGTCTTGCATCCCATGGGCTGGGACGCATTCGGATTACCCGCAGAACAGTACGCCATCAAGACCGGGCAACACCCTTCGGTAACGACTGCGCAAAATATCGCCCGGTTTAAGGGGCAGTTGACCCGAATCGGGCTCAGTTTCGATTGGAGCCGTGAGGTCAATACAACGGATCCTAGCTATTTTCGTTGGACCCAGTGGATTTTTCTCCAGCTGTACAATTCCTGGTTCGATCCGGTCAAAAAGAAGGCAAGACCAATTGCCGAATTAGAAGCGGAACGAAAAGCAGCCCATCCCGACGAATCTGCCGAGGACCGGCGCGAATATCTTGACCAACACCGGTTAGCTTATGTTGCCGAAGCACCGGTCAATTGGTGTCCTCAATTGGGTACGGTCCTGGCCAATGAAGAGGTAGTGGACGGTAAGAGCGACGTCGGGGGTTTTCCCGTGGTCCGGCGCCCGATGCGCCAATGGATGTTGCGGATCACGGCATATGCCGACCGGCTGCAGGACGAGCTCTCCGGATTAGATTGGCCTGAATCGATCAAGTTACTGCAACGGAACTGGATCGGCCGAAGTGAAGGCTCAGAAGTTGATTTTCGGCTCCCGCGACGAAAAGCCAAGATCACCGTTTTTACTACTCGGCCGGATACGCTCTTCGGGGCCACCTACATGGTGTTGGCGCCGGAGCATGAGTTAGTCGACAAAATTACTACCGCCGCCCAGCGCGCTGCCGTTGATGCCTATCGAAACGAGGTTGCGCAAAAGTCGGACCTGGAGCGGACCAACCTGGCCAAGGAAAAAACGGGCATTTCTACCGGCGGGTTTGCGATCAATCCAGTGAACGGTCAAAAGGTTCCTATCTGGATCGCAGACTACGTTCTTTCCAGTTATGGGACGGGTGCAATCATGGCGGTTCCAGCCCATGACGAGCGCGATTTCGAGTTCGCCCGAAAGTTCGGTCTCGAGATCCGTGAAGTGGTTGAGCCACCCAACCCGGTTGAAGGCTGTTTCAGCGGATCTGGCACTGCGATCAACTCTGATTTCTTGAATGGGTTACAGACCAGCGAAGCCAAAGCCCGGGTTATTGATTGGCTAGAAGAGCGGGGACTAGGGAAGAGATCGGTGAATTACAAATTGCGGGATTGGCTGTTCTCCCGGCAACGTTACTGGGGTGAACCCTTCCCCATTGTTTGGCGAGACGGCCATCACGAGGCGCTGGCCGAGACGGATCTTCCGGTTATCCCTCCGCCGTTGGATGACTATCGGCCAACAGGTACGATCGAGCCGCCGCTCTCGAAAGCAAAGGACTGGGTGCAGCTACCGGGTGGCGTGCGGCGCGAGCTGAACACGATGCCGCAATGGGCCGGCTCCTGCTGGTATTATCTGCGTTATATCTCACCTACCGACCAACAAAGGTTGGTGGACGCAGACGCGGAACGCTATTGGATGGGCGGCGGGAAACCCGGTGGAGTCGATCTTTACGTGGGTGGAACCGAGCATGCCGTGCTGCATCTGCTCTACGCGAGATTTTGGCACAAAGTCTTGTTTGATCTCGGCTATGTATCCACCGTTGAGCCATTTCAACGGTTAGTGAATCAGGGCATGATCCTCGGCGAAGATAACCAGAAGATGTCCAAAAGCCGGGGTAACGTCATCGGTCCGGATGAAATTATCGAGGACTACGGCGCCGACTCGCTGCGTTTGTATGAGATGTTTATGGGGCCGCTCGAGGCCACCAAACCGTGGAGCATGGCTGGCGTCGAAGGGGTCTACCGATTCCTGGCCCGGGTTTGGCGTCTAGCCATGACCGAGAACCAGGAGGGAGCCTGGGAGCTGTCTCCGAATTTGAGCGAGGTTGAACCTGGACCGCAACAAAAGAAGGTCATTCACGCCACCATCAAGAAGGTCACCGAAGACGTAGAAGCGCTAGCTTTCAACACGGCGATCTCGCAGATGATGATCTATGTTAACACTTTCACCACCGCCGAACGGAGGCCGGTGACTGCGCTGCGGACGCTGTTGATCTTGCTTAACCCATTTGCTCCCCATTTGTCTGAAGAGCTCTGGGAAAGATTGAGCCAACGGTTCCCGACTTTTTCGGGGCAAATTTCTCAACAAGCTTGGCCGGTTTGGGATGATACTTATCTAGTCGAGGACGAGGTAGAGATTATCGTGCAGGTGAACGGCAAGCTTCGCGATAAGATCACCGTACAAAAAGATCTCGACAGCAAAGCTGTGGAAGAGGCGGCTTTGGCAGCCCCGAAAGTCAAAGAGAGCACCGCCGGAAAAACCGTTCGGAAAATTGTGGTTGTACCGAACCGGGTGGTCAATGTGGTGGTGAGCTAAAGAAGGTGCGAGGAGCCAGAATCCAGGAGTCAGGAGGGGACTGGGTCGCGCAACTTATTCCTGGATGGGAGCCGCTTTAGATCGTACCTGAAGATTTGGTGATATTTCCTTCCAGTGCGAGGTAGGCCCAAATATCGTGTTAAACAGGCGGCTCCCGAAAGCCACCGCACGTGATGTTTTGCCCAGCGTGCCGCTCGGGGATGATAGATTCGCCTAAAATCGCCTCAAACCTATCGCGCGTTGAAACGTTCCCGGGAGCCGCCTGTTTAACAAAGTTTGCGGCGATACACGCGCCGAGACAAATATCACGAGATTTTCAGTTACGATCCAAAGCGGCCCCCTCCAGTTGTTGTCTGCGCCTTGCCCCTTGCCCTTTCCTGCGCGAAATAAGAAGTCCCATGGGACCGCTGACTGATTACCATGTGCACACACCTCTTTGCCGGCACGCGGAGGGAACGCCGGCGGAGTTTATCGATGCAGCCAAACGAGCGGGTTTGGTGGAAATTGGTTTTGCCGATCATAACCCAATGCTCGAATCCTTCGATGACTGGCGCATGAATTACGATGAGCTTCCACGTTACTTCGATTTTGTGGCCGAAGCACGCGCGTCCGGATTTCCTGTCCGGCTGGGTTTGGAATGCGATTTTATTCCTGGCCGCGAAAGCTGGATCGAGAAGCTGGCCGGAATGGCTCAATGGGATTACCTGATCGGCAGCGTCCACTATCTTGCGTCCGGATGGGATGTCGACAATCCCAAGCATCTGTTTCGGTTCACCGAAGATTCCATAGAATCGATTTGGGATAGGTATTTTGACCTTTTTAACCAGTGTATTCGCAGTGGGCTATTCGACTTTGTTGCACATCCGGATTTACCAAAGAAATTCGGTCACCGACCCAAAGGCGACCTGCGCCGATACTATGAGCCGGCCGTACAAGCGCTTCGGGAAACCGATGTCGCTTTTGAGATCAACACGGCTGGACTACGCAAACCCGCTAAAGAGCTCTATCCAGCCCAAGAATTTCTGGAACTGGCGGCTCAATCCGGTATTCCGTTGGTGATCAATTCGGATTCGCACTCACCGGCGGAGATCGGTGCGGGATTCGAGGTTGCGGCTGCTCGCGCCAAGGAAGCGGGTTACTGCGAAGTAGTTCGCTGGAAGGAGCGGCAACGGATCGCGGTGGAGCTTTGATGGTAGTGGAAATTGATAGCTCGCCACTCGTTGGTCAAAAACGGGACCTATAGGACACATGGGACTTATCGATTGATCTCGTCCCATAAGTCGCATGTGTCCTATGAGTCCCATTCGTCGAGTCACCCAGAAATAGACCAACCGCCAAAGATGCTCCTGCAAACATTGCGCCACCAAGTAGGGTTCCCGCGCCGGCCTTTAGTGATGGGCATCGTTAACATCAACGATGATTCTTTTTCCGGCGACGGCAGCTTAAACATAGACCAGGCGATTGCACAGGCCGAAGCCCAAGTCGGGGCGGGCGCCGACATTATCGATGTCGGCGGTGAAAGTGCGCGTACGAATCGACCGCCTATTTCCGTGGCGGAAGAAATCTCTCGCCTGACACCGTTTGTGACCAGGTTTGCAGAATGTCACTCCAGCGTTCCTCCAGTCGATGAAGAACAGGTTTTTCCTCCGATGCTATCTCTCAATACGTGGCGACCGGAGGTGCTTCGCGCGTTGCTCCCGCTCGGGATTGACATTGTGAATGATATCAGCGCACTGGCTCATGCCGAGAATGCGGCTGTCGCCGCAAAATACGGAGCAGCCCTGGTCATAATGCATTCGGTCGGCAAACCGAAGGTGCCTCACCGGCACGTGCAGTACGCCGATATCATGCAGACGCTGGATGATTTCTTTGACCGTAGGATCGCGGAGGCGACCAAAGCCGGGTTATCCCGGGAAGCGATCATCCTTGATCCCGGCATCGACTTTGCCAAACAGCGTCCTGACAATCTGCGGATTTACCGAGAGCTAGGCCGGTTAAACCGCTTTGAGCGCCCGATACTTTTACCCGTGTCGCGTAAAACCGTGATCGGAGAGGTCCTCGATCTACCAGAGCCAAAGGACCGTGATCCCGGTACCATTGCCTGCGTTGTCGCCGGCATGCAGCAGGGAGCCACCATTTTCCGGGTGCACAACGTCAACGCGACTAGGCTGGCCGTTCGGGCAATCTGGTCAGTGTTGGGGTAGGGCGCTAGCGCGAGGCTCAGCGGCGACTGTCCATGAGGCCTAACCGCGCGTGCGACTGGACCGTTATCCCGAAGCGACAGGTGTATCTAGCCTCAACGCGCAGTCGCCATCGGCTTTGATGGCGACTGCGTTTTGAAGCCTAAACCTACCGGCAGCTTCGATACAGTGACTGATTTTAATCACACCGTTAGGCCTCATGGACAGTCGCCGCTACCGATGAGCACCTCTCACACCCTGTTCGCCCAGGCCGGGTGATCCCGAATAATCTCCAGCGCCCGCTGAGTCAGAGTCTTTCCCGGTTCGATCCGGTGCCAGGGTGAGGCACCGGAGGGATGGGGCAGCGGCACGATATCGAACCTGTGACCGAATTTTTCCAGGGTCCATTTAGTTCCGATCAAATCGGTTAAGGGAGGCACCTGTTGGATGAATTGTCCGATCGCTAGTTTCCCGACTGGAATGATCAGTTCAGGCAACAAAAGTTTTATTTCTGCAGCCAACCATTCGCTGCAATTGGCTACTTCATCCTTGGACGGGACGCGATCACCGCCCGCCCCGGTTTTACCAGGGAAACAACGGCATAC
The DNA here is from genome assembly GCA_019237325.1 of Verrucomicrobiota bacterium. Classification (GTDB taxonomy): domain Bacteria; phylum Verrucomicrobiota; class Verrucomicrobiia; order Chthoniobacterales; family JAFAMB01; genus JAFAVN01. Next base: position 24,090 of record JAFAHI010000661.1, read on the forward strand.
TGCTGCCATGTAGACGGTAGACCGAAAACATTCCTCGTCGACATTGAGGCTTTCAGTGAACCATTTGAACATGGTCTTGCCTGCAGTCCACGCGAACGGCTTGCCCAAGATTGGTTCTTTTACTCCGGGCGCTTGACCCACCAGTATGACTCGGCTAATCACCGCTCCACCACTGATCGGTCCGGAAACCATGTTCGGACACCGGTGACACGCGCGTAGCGCGGCTACGTGTCGATTCAAACGATTACTTAGGGCTGCCATTAATCCAGATTTGCGGCGGTATTCAAACAGTGTGACGATATGCGCCGGAATTGCAAAGCTGCTTGCGCGATCTTCCGACCGGTGCATAACATGGTCGCGCCGTAGCGTAGCGAAAGTGGCACATAGTTACGACCAAGCTTAGCGAAGG
>JAFAHI010000744.1 GCA_019237325.1 Verrucomicrobiota bacterium
GGATCGTGGCGCGACCAAGCCGCTGCCGCGAGGCCCGTTTTGGTAGAATCCGCTGAATACGCCGAGGCACGGCTAGCGCGGCTTGGTTTCTGGTCGGCAACCTTCCCGGATACTCCAGCTCCATTCGACCTTGCGGAACCCCCCAAGTCGTCACTTCCGGAACACTCCGCTGAATTGCACCACATTGAAACAACTGCGTCGGAGGATCTGCATCCTCCGTTCGATTCCTCTAGAAACGCGCTTAACCCGAGTATTCAAACGACTGTCGGGTGATTTTCCCTTGCCCGCCACAATTTCGAATCCTTGTCCCCCAGACTCGGGAAGCGATCGTCCATGAAGCGTTCTATCGCCCGATCGGTTCCACCGGAATACTTCGACGCAAAGTATGTGGAAAAGCTGGATTACTGGGATTTCGAGACCAGTGCTTATGGGCGGCCAAATACGCCGATACCGTCCAGTCGATGCCCAAGGGACAATACCGAAACGCTTTTGAAATTGGTTGCTCGATTGGTGTCTTGACCGCTCAGCTCGCAAAGAGATGCAGCCAGCTGCTCGCGATCGACGTTGCCGATCAAGCTTTGGCCGCGGCCCAGGCCTGCTGTGCGGCTCTATCCAATGTCCAGATTGCGAAGATGCGTTTTCCCGCCGAACCACCGCTGAGTCGAACGCGCTTCGACCTCACGGTTGTTTCGGAGGTCGGTTACTATTGGTCTTGGGAAGATCTCGCCGCGGCGCAGGATGTCATCGAGGAGCGACTAGAAAGCAAGGGACATCTCATTTTAGTGCACTGGACACCGCCGGTTTCGGACTATCCATTGATCGGGGACGAGGTCCACGAAAGCTTTTTGCAGCGACCCTCTCTGAAATGGTTGCAGGGACACCGGGTCGACCGATATCGGCTTGATGTGCTCGAGAAAAAATCCTCGAAGGAACGCTGACTCACCTCTTCTTTCCTGGTTCGGTACGGCCGCCTCCCCTCATTATCGCGAAACCGCAGTATGGCCATGTTTTCCGTCGCTCGCGCCGCCGATCTTCAACCAGGCCAAATGCGCGTGGTCGAAATCTCTAATAAAAAAGTCTTGCTGCTTCATACCACCGATGGTCATTGGGGCGCTTACGACGCGGCGTGCCCGCATGCGGGTGGACCTCTTGAAAAGGGCGCTCTCTGTGGCACGCACCTGATTTGTCCGTGGCACAAGGGTTGTTTCTCCGCTTCTGATGGAGCTGTCTTGGAACCGCCATCTCTTGAGTCGCTTCGATCGTATTTCCTTGAGGTCTCAGAGGATGAGATTCGGATCGATCCTGACCGGACGAATCTAAAGAAAGACGCGCCTGACCGTCGAAAGATTAACTCCAAGTCGAACCAAACGTTTGTCGTCCTGGGTGCCGGTGCGGCCGGCACCGCCGCAGTCAGAGAGCTGCGTGCACTCGGATTTGCCGGGCGCCTCGTCATGATCAGTCGAGAACAACGCTCGCCTTATGACCGGACCCTGCTCAGCAAGATGTACCTTTCCGGTCAGATTGATTCAAGTCAATTGCCGTTACAGCCGAAGAGCTTGCTGTCCGACTGCCAGGTCGAATTTATCGTAGCCGAGATCCATTGCGTCGACTCGGCCAAGCACACCATCGGTTTCAAAAACGGCTTTCCCGCTTTGCACTACGACGAGTTACTAGTTGCGACCGGAGGAAAGCCGAAGCCTCTTCCTCTCCCCAACTCAAACTCACAGCCATTTGTCCTTCGCAACGTGGAAGACGCCGACCGCTTGATCGCGGCGGCGGAGGGAGCCAAGTCTGCCGTCATGATCGGCGCGAGTTTCATTTCGATGGAAGTTGCCTCCGCCTTGCTAGAGAGAGGCTTGGCCGTCACGATCATCAGCAGAGACAGGATCCCGCTGATTAAGCAACTAGGAGCGGAGATGGGCCAGCTAATCCTGGAAAAGCACGTAAAAAAAGGGATCCGATTTCTCCTGCAAGCTGACGTGCTTGAAATCTCCCATGATAGGTCCGCCTCAAACGTCAGGTTGAAGAACGGTCAGGAGCTGAAAGCCGACCTTGTGGTCACCGGTATTGGAATTGAGCCGGCAACAGAGTTTCTCAGGGACGTTCCGCGCAACGAGGATCAAAGTCTTTCGGTGGACGCTTTCATGAGAGTCTTGGGCGTTGATTCGATGTACGCCGCGGGCGATCTAGCCAACTTTCCGTTGCCAGGCAGCAACAATCAGCGCGCTCGAATCGAACATTGGCGGGTCGCTCAACAACAAGCCAAGACTGCGGCAGCCAACATGATGGGTCTTGAGCATCCGTACGAAAAAGTCCCCTATTTTTGGACCTATCATTATGGCGTTCGCTACGAATTTTTTGGACGAATCCCCGATCAAAGGAAGTTGTACATTGAAGGTGACCTCGAGGAACCTAAATTTGTTGCTGCTTATCTTGCTGACGGCCGATGCGATGCGGTTTTCGCTGCCAACCGGGAACGTGAAACGGCAAGCCTCCTTGACCATATGCAACGGGAAGGCTCGCCTTCTTTGAAGACTCTTAAGGCGATTTTGAATTCATTTTCTGTAGCCGTTCGGTCTCTTTGAAACGCGCCGTGCTAAGGCGGCCACGAGGGCTGATCATTGAAGGTTCATCTTCGATCCAATCCCCTGGGGCTTTACAAAACAAGATCGATCGTCGCTAACAACTGGTCCGGGACAAAAGGCTTCCTTAGGACACTTTCAAACCCTGCGTTGACCACGGCCTGATCTAGAACATAGGCGGTCATTGCGATGACCGGAACTTCACCGCGATCCGGCCCTAGGTTCCGAATATCTGCCAGAAACTGAAGCCCACTTCTCCCTGGCATGTTAATATCAGATAGCACAACGTCTGGACGGATTTCTTGAACCAGCCGCAAGCCCTCCCATGCGTTTTTCGCGGCGAAAACTTGCGCCCCTTGCCGAGTCAGGAATTTGGCAGTCAATAAACGAAAGTCCGCCTTATCATCTACGATAAGGATTCGAACGTTTTCTAAAGATTTGCGGTGCTGTTCCACGCTAAGGCCACAACCCCTTTTAGTTCGATGGAACTGAAAGGACCGGATGTCTGGGAATCCCCTGATTCAATCGCTCCCTGCGATCGCGCCGGGATCGAAACGAGCGGAAGCTCATCTCTACCGTGGGCGACACAGCCAGCAGATGACGATCAAGCGAAATCTCTGTAGCTCACATTTTCAGATTTGTCCGAAATGTGCGCGGTTTGGCTAGATAGAGATTTCAGTAAATGGACTTAGAAGATGGTATAGAACGCGCGCAGTCCGCTCTATTTAGCCTGCAGCGCCCGGAAGGGTATTGGCTTGGGGAATTGGAGGGAAATTCTACACTCTATTCCGACTATATGGCCTTTATGCATTGGTCGGGAGACGTCCACCCCGAGCGGCAAAAAAAATGTGTCGAGCACCTGTTGGAAAACCAATTGGAAAACGGCGGCTGGAGCATTTATCGGGGCGGCCCAGCAAGACTTGATCCTTCTGTAAAGGCATATTTAGCACTTAAGCTGGCAGGTTTTGAAAGTAGTGCGCCCCGGTTGCGGAGAGCCGCTGATCTCATTCGTAAGTTCGGTGGAATTGCCAACTCCCGCTATTACACCCGGTTCTATTTGGCTCTACTGGGACAAGTCGCGTGGAGTAATGTCCCATCGATACCGGTGGAGCTGGTGTTACTTCCCAAATGGTCCCCCATCAATCTGTATTCAATGTCTGCCTGGACGAGAGCCATCGTGGTCCCCATGGCGATCGCGCATCACTTCCAACCGACCCGGCCGATTCGGTTCGCCCGCGGCGTTTCGGAGCTTTATGTTTCGCGACCCAGGAACAACCATACCTGGAAAGATAATTGGTTCGAGGGAGCATTAATACTGTTGGAACGTCTGCAGCGCGGCGGCTTTCTTTCTTCACACGAATCAGCCTTGATGGCCTCTGAAAGATGGATGCTCGATCGCCTTAACCTGGACGGCAACGGATTAGGCGCCATTTTCCCGTCTATCCTGCACGCATTAATCGCATTGAGGTGCTTGGGTTACGACCACACGACTTCTGTATATCAAAAAGCTGAAAAGGCACTGGAAGGGTTGTTTGTTAATGATGCCAAAGGGTTCCGTATTCAACCCTGCTTATCCCCAGTATGGGATACGGCACTCAGCACAATCGCCTTGGTCGAGTCGGGTGTGGCGCCGGACGATTCCAGGATCCAGAAGGCCGCCAATTGGTTAACTAGCCACCGAGTAACCACCAAAGGAGATTGGGCTGTCCGTATTCCAAATATAGAACCGAGCGGGTGGAGTTTTGAATTCAAGAACTCTTATTATCCCGATGTTGATGATACGGCCATGGTGTTACTCGCTCTGAGCTCAGCAGTTGGGCCGCGCGAACACCTAATGCAGAAGAGCCTTGATTGGCTCTTGAGCTTCCAATGTCGCGATGGAGGGTGGGCGGCCTTTGACAAAGATGTGCAAAACCCGCTACTCAAGTACCTGCCATTTGCGGACCATCGAGCGATTCTCGATCCCAGTTGCCCGGATATTACGGGGCGCATTTTGGAAGCTCTTGCTAATTTTCGAATTGGCATAGCGCATCCGAGCGTTCGCAAAGCCGTACGATTTTTAAGGGCAAAGCAGGAAGATGATGGATCCTGGTACGGACGTTGGGGGGTTAACTACATTTACGGGACGGCGCATGTGCTTCGCGGTGTTCGCTCCACTGGAATCGATATGAACCAAAAGTGGCTTGCGAAGGCACGGCGCTGGGTCGAAGCGCATCAAAACTCTGATGGTGGTTGGGGTGAAAGCTGTGCTTCCTATCTGGACGTCACAGAGAAGGGGAGAGGAGAAAGTACCGCGTCACAAACAGCTTGGTCGCTTATGGGGCTATGCGCATTCCCGGATGTGAACCGGAAGAGCATCGCCCGCGGAATCGAGTTCCTTTTGCATCGACAAAGACCGGATGGGACATGGGACGAGGACCTACAGACAGGTACAGGATTCCCGAGCGTATTATACCTGCGATATGATTACTACCGAATCTATTGGCCTCTACGCGCATTATCAATTTACGCGGCAAACGTGAAAAGGCGGGAAGAAAATACGCGTGCGTCGATCGATAGCGGTCCGGTAGTTGGTGTCTGGTCGTAGAAATTTGGTGGGGCGAGGCTCTCTTCTAGCCCTACAGTGTTAACGAAGCCGCTGATGTGCTGATTCCCACAATTTAGCGAGGCCGCAACCCTCGCCGAGCCGGGTTTGCAGTGCGGCCGCGGAAGGTGCAGAAATTCGACCATACATGTCGCCATTTCTCCAATCCATACCAATGTGGCTGCAAAGCCTTAGACCCGCGGCTCGGCGCATCGATTGGCCTAACATAACAGCTAACTCTACATGACCCAATTCTTCGCAGCCACTTAGGGAACGACAGGAGCCTCGCCCCACCATTAATGCTACGAATAAACTCCTAAACTGCAGCTGCTAACTCTCTCGCTCCGTTATTCTGTGGCGACACCGGGCGGCTGACATGGCTTGCAGCCAGCTTATTGTAGAGAGTGAGTGCCGCCCCGACAACCTGGTCCATATTGTAGTAACGGTAGGTGGCCAATCGACCAACAAAATAAACGTTTCGAACAGCCCGGGCAGCCTCTGAATATCGTTGGTACAGTTCCGCGTTCGCCGGGCGCGGGATCGGATAGTACGGGTCTCCGGTGGCCTCCGGATACTCATAAATGATGCTGGTTTTTGAATGTTCCTGCCCGGTCAAATACTTCATCTCAGTGATCCGAGTAAAAGCATGTTCATTCGGATAGTTGACAACTGGCGCCGGTTGAAAGATGGGGCGATCCAACGTCTCGTGTTGGAAGCGCAAAGATCGATAGGGGAGCTCACCGAACTGGTAATCAAAGTATTCGTCGATCGGGCCGGTAAAAATCAGGCGGTCATAACTAATGGCGGATTTCACCTCTCTATAGTCAGCGTTCAAGAGGATGTTGATATTTTTGTGGTCGAGAAGATTCTCAAATAAGCGCGTGTAACCATGCCGTGGCATGCTTTGGTAGCAGTCGGTGAAATATCGGGTATCTCGGTTTGTGCGCACCGGAACTCGGGCGGTAACACTGGCATCGAGATCAGAGGGATCTAGCCCCCACTGTTTACGCGTGTAGCCGCGGAAGAATTTCTCGTACAATTCACGTCCGACCTTGCTTAGAACAACGTCTTCACTGGTACTGATTTTCGGGCGGGACTCAGCCCGCGACTCTAGGAACCCGGCAATCTGATGAGCTGAAAGATTGGTTCCGTATAGCTCGTTGATGGTATCGAGATTGATAGGAATTGGAACGAGTCGCCCATCAACGCTAGCCAGTACGCGATGCTCGTACTTTCTCCAGGTGGTAAACTGGGAAAGATAGTCAAAAATCTGCTTCGAGTTGGTGTGAAAGATATGAGGACCGTATTTGTGTACCAAGATGCCGGCATCATCGTAATGGTCATAAGCATTTCCACCGATATGGTTGCGGCGTTCGACCAGCAAAACCCGCTGTTGAGCGTTGCGGGCGAGTCTCTCGGCCAGAACGCTGCCGGCGAACCCGGCGCCGACGATGAGATAGTCAAACTTCATTGTAGCTATCCCGCAATCATCGGCAATGCTTGGCCTGAGGGTGATGCCGATGATCTCGCTGCTGTGCGCGAAGAAAGAACGTCCCAGATATGCCGTTCCAGGTTCTCCACTACTTGTTCCCAGGTATTTCTTCTGGCGACCTCTAAAGCGAGCTTCCGAACAGCCAGGTCAGAACAACGACAGACGTTTTGGCATTGTTCAACAAATTCGGTGTGACTGTGCGCAATTTTTACGAACTCCGAGAATTGGAGCATCACATCGGCAATCGCTGTGGAAATCACTGGTCGACCAGTTGCTAAGTATTCGAGCACTTTGGTCGGATTAACGAACTCAGTTGCCGGATTTAACGCGAATGGAAGCAAGCAAACGTCAAAAACCGCAGCGTAGTTCGGCAATTGGTCGTAAGATCGCTTGTCTAAATAATGTAGATTGGGACGCTGGGGGAAATGGGCTGGATCAACCTTCGTCCAAGGGCCAATCAGCACAATGCTGCCGGTCGAAAAAGCATCGGCTAATTCGGCTAATAATGCGTAATCCATGCGTTCATCGATGACACCGAAGAAACCAAGGATCGGTTTCGGTAAATTGGCTACGTCGACGGGTCGCTGGATCGTGGGATCCATGGCTTTGCCGAAATGATCTGCGTCAACTCCGCATCCGTAAACGAAGGTATTGGCGTTAAATTTCCGCTTCTCCGCGCCTAACTTGGGACCTCCAGCGAAAACAATATCGGCGACTTCCAGCAAGTGCCGCTCTCGTTTAACTAGGACGTCGGGTGCGCCTTTAAATTGGCTCAACTGGTCCATACAATCGAACACGATGGCTTGTTCGTTCATATGGCCGGCGAAAGCGGTGACTGCCATCGGGTCGTAAAACCACTGGATTGGTTCTTGAAAGGAGGCTCCTAATGGTCCTGCTAAAAGCTCTTGTACCAGACGCCGGCGTTCATTATCGACCCAATCGCCATCAAACCACTTTGCTCCGGGCATCCTCATCCGGACCACGATAACATTTGAATAATCCGCGGCCGGCCGAGCCTCCAGGCGGGATTCGTCGAGGTTCTCCTCGGGCAAAGGGCCTTCTATGAATAAGACAGCGTGCCGCTGAGACAGCCGCGACATGAACTGCTGAGGACGTTGCCATACCCAGTCCCATCCCAAATGTGAGTGCACTATAATTGGATATTCGCGCTGGAGTAAGTTCATACTGATCCATTTCGTTTCCCATTGAACTGGCTGGTCTTGCCGGACGCCTGGTGTTCAACTGATTTTAGGTCGTTTGCTATTGATTGGTCCTTAGTTTCTCGATGCAGGGCTACTCCGTTCGGAGCGTGAAAATTTGGATTTGGTGGCCCGATGTCGAATTTATCCGAATCCACCATATCCTTGAACAGCCCTGGCGTTAGACTCAGTTCCTGAAACGTACCGTCCTGAACGATCTCGCCATCGGCAATCACGAGGATGCGATCACAATGTTTTATCGTCGAGAGCCGATGGGCGATTAAGATTGCCGTTCTACCCACTAAAATGCGACTTAACGCCTGCTTCACCAAACGTTCACTGACTGTATCCAGAGCACTCGTGGCTTCATCGAATAAAAGGTAGTCAGGATTATGTAGGAGCGCCCGGGCGATAGCTAGACGTTGACGTTGTCCTCCGGAAAGCCGCACGCCGCCTTCGCCAACGAGTGTATTTAGACCATGAGGAAGGGCTCTAATGAATTCCCAGGCATTGGCCGATTCACAGACTTCCAACAGCCGTTCGTTGGAGCAATGACGGTCGATCAGTGTGAGGTTATCGCGAATGGTTGTAGCGAAGAAATAGGGATCCTGCGGCACAACACCGAAATGGCGGCACACGTCTCGCGGCGAGCAATTCCGAAGATCGACATCCCCAAAGGAGATACTCCCCGACTCGGGGTCATAGAGTCGCAGGAGCAGCTTCGCCAACGTGCTTTTTCCAGATCCACTCGGTCCCACAAAAGCGACGCGTTGTCCGAATGGAATCGATAACGTGATGTCGCGAAGAACAGTTGTTCCGGGATTGTAAGCGAAGCTAACTTCTCGAAGAACAATATCCGCTTTGGTAGGCGGATTTAGCCGGAGAGCAGGAACCGGTTCAGGGGTGCTACTCTGCGCGCGAAGGACCTTTTGCAGTCTGGTGAAACTGGCCTCGGCCTGACCATGCATAGTGCCCACCGTAAAAAGGACGGTTAGTGGCTGGTAAAGCGACAGGTACGCGGCGAGAAATCCCATCAATTGCCCGGAGGTAATGTGGCCGGTGAAATATCGCCAAGCGCCCAAGCCGCAAAGCAATGCGAAACAGATATAGCCGAGTCCTTCTGCTCGCATATTCACGCGGTGCGTACCGACATCGCGTTCATATGCTTTCTCTCGCAAACAATCTACGTTCTCTTTGAAGGCAGAGTTAATTTGCGGTTCGATTCCGTGCATCTTGATATCTCGATTGCCTCGGAAGATGTCGACAACCCGTCCGATGATCCGGCTTTCCGCCGCTTGATATCCTTGGAACAAGCTACGGAGTTGGAGGCTGCTATACCGGGCGGTCAGCGCTGTCGCGATCACCAGAGTGACCAACACCGCGGTTAAGCTCCAATCCCAAAAGAAGATCCAGGCACAGGCCACTACCACCATGGTGGCCGCGTTGGGCACGTTGATCACTGCGCTGTGAAAAAACTTAGCAATTTCCTGTAAGGGCGACCCCATAACATTAGTAAACAATTCTCCGCTCGAGTGCCGGTTATGGAACCTGAGGCAGAGCCCATTAATGTGTTCGAAGAAACGCGCTCGCAGGTCGAGAACCACGTGTTCCCGGATACGAGTAAAGATCCGGTAACTGGCGTACCAAGCAGCCATGCGCAGCACAAAGGCCGCGACCAGATAAAGGCTTAGTAAAATCGTAAGCCGGACAATTCGTTCGTTTGCAGGGAGCCCCTTCGGTGTCAACACATCATCTATCAGATACTTCGGCGCCAAGGTCTGAAAAGCGATGGCAACCCCAGGCAAACAATTCAAAGCGAACGCGAACAACAATAGCCGTCGGTGCCGGGCTGCATATGGCCAGACAAAACCTAGTAAGTTTTTCGGAATCTTTGCGTCATGACCGTTCCCTTTCGGTTGCTGATTCGCAGCGAACGAAGGACTCCTCAATGTTTCTGAATGCGCCCACATCCGTAGTGAGGATCGAAATTAGGACGTGATGTGGACGTGGCAGTACCACCCTGATTGGCAAACTTTTCAGAAATAAGGGCGAAACATGGACAGTCTCCAGGGTTATCAATTTCGTTGGGCTAGCGGTATAGAAGGGTCGGTCATACCTCACCTCGGTATCGATCAGTTTGCTTGGACTCAGCACGATCGTTTCTGGCGACAGGATCTCGCATTAGCTGCGCAAGACCTGGGTTGTGTGTGGATCCGCTATCCCCTGGTCTGGACTCGGCTGGAACCTGAACCTGGACAATTTAACTGGGATTGGGCAGACGAACGACTTGAGGCGGCGGCGAAAGCGGGTCTCAATCTGATCCTGGATCTGGTGCATTTCGGTGTTCCTGAATGGCTCCCGGAGGCAGTTGGCGATATCGATTTCCCGCGTGCGTTGGAACGCTTCACCGAAGCGTTCGCCGATCGTTATTCAGGCCATCCTGCGATTGCGAGTATCTGTCCAGTCAATGAACCTTTGACCACGGCTTTCTTCTGCGGTGATGCGGGTCTCTGGCCGCCTTTCGGTCGCGGCCTACAGGATTACATGACCGTTCTTCGTCAAATTGCGGAGGCGCTCGTACGCTCGATTCGAGTGCTTCGAGCAAAAATGCCGGGCACTGAAATCCTGATGTGCGATTCGCTGGAGGTTGCCACAACGGAGGAGCCGAGCTCCAGCGAGAGAACAAGCCCTTTTTTGCTGGAGTCCCTTGGCGCAGATGTTGCCCGGCGGATGGAACGCCGGCATTTGGCGGTCGATCTGGTCACCGGCCGAGTTGGGCCGCGCCACTTTCTTTGGGATTGGCTTCGTCAAAACGGATTCTCCCGAATCGATCTCCTTTGGTTCCGCCAAAACGCTCAGGAGGTCGATGTAATCGGACTAGATTACTATAACCATACCGAGGTCGAAATCCTTACCTCTCCTGAAGGTCATTACTTACAACGGATCGCGCGCAATCCTCTCGGGCTGTACCGAGCCGCTCAGGATTATTGGCATCGATATCACCGCCCGCTAATGATTACGGAAACCAGCGCCACCGGATCGAATCAGATGAAGCTAGATTGGCTAGAACGGTGTGTTTCCGATATTCGAAGACTGCGCGCGGACGGTTTTCCGGTTATCGGGTATACGTGGTGGCCGCTTATCGACCATTTGGACTGGGACGGCGCCATGCGCCATCAAACAGGGCATATTCATCCCGTAGGCATCTATGCTTTGAGACGAGAAGCTGACGGGACGTTGCGAAGAGAAGCGACTGAGCTAACGAAAGCCTACCGCCAGCTCGTCGCTGGTGCCGATGAGAGCTCCGGTCCGCTTCGGCTTAATAAAATCGATAAGAGACAATCGATCCTCACAAAGACTAACCGCCGAGGGGACAATAACGGTGAGCCAGTGGGGCGCCCGATCCTGGCGTTTGGCAGTGAACGTTGGAGCGAGGTGTGGCGAAGAACTAACTATTTGCTGGCGGCGTTAAGCCGGCGTCATCTGATTGTTTATCTGTCGATCCGCCGTGGGTTTACCGGAACAGAACCTTCGGTTAACCTGGTTCATCCAAGACAAAACCTTATTGCAGCGACTCTCACTGTCGCGGCAACAGGCGATCCGGACGGTCTGAAGAATCAAGCGCTCTTGCAGCAGTTAATCACTTACCTATTGCGGAGCCCGAGCCAAGAGCCAGCTGTCTGGTATGCAGATCTTCCGGCCTATAAAGACTTTGGTTCTTTATTCCCGAGTGGACGTAAGATCCTCGATCTCGACTCGACCGACCCCACTAGCGAGGATTCGGTCGCTGCCATCCGGCGCATCGATGCCGTTCTTCTTCGTTGCCCGACCCAGATCCACTCCATCCCAGAGGAGTTTGGCAGCAAGGTCTTGTTGGTCGAGGATGGCGTCGATCTTAGGTTTATTAAGGCTAGGCGACCGAGAACGGTGTTGCCTACGGACAGCCGTTTCATCCGCCGACCAGCTCTGGGTTTCATTGGTAGTATTGATTCGAGGATTGATCTCGAACTGATTGACCGGCTAGCCGAGACGACATCACTGTGGACCATCGTCATGATCGGGCCAGTTCGGGATATTGCGCCAGAAATTCTTCCTCGAAGGGAAAATATCTATTGGATTGGAGCTCGGGACCATTCTCTTTTGGGTAATTACTGCCGTGGGATGGATGTGGCGATCCTGCCATTCAAGACCAATCAACCACGGCAAACGCTGCCAACGCAGCTTCGGCAGTCTCTGTTGGCGGACCTGCCGGTTGTGGCATTAGGGCTCGCCTCTTTGGAACGTGATTACTCGGGCTGGTTTGATTCTGCCAACTCGCATGATGAATTCGTCGATCTCTGTCGCCAGCGTTTAGAGCAAAAGGAACCAGAAAGACGAGCGAAACTACGGAAACTCGTGGCGAGCCGCAGCTGGAACCAGGTGGCCCGAGAGGTGGAAGCGGTTGTCGGTTAGCGGTGGGCGGTGACCGCGTGCAACCGGTAGCGGCGACTGTCTATGAGGCTATATCGTATGCCTCGGTCCTATCATCTTAACGGAGAGACGGGCGTGCCTAAGCTCAACGCGCAGTCGCCATTCGAGCGTTAATGGCGACTGTGTTCTCAGGTTATTCACACCTGCAGCTTCGATATAATCTTGGCTTTAATGCACACCATTTCGGCCTCACGGACAGTCGCCGCTACCGAACTGCCAACCGCCAACGGCAAACCGCCAGCCGCCAACCGCCAACGGCAAACGGCAAACTCTCAACCGGTTGCGACCCGAAAGCCGCTGATTTGCGATCTAGAGCAGTCATGAGCAACGGCGGTGTTTCGGATTCCAGGGATAGTCAAGACGGTCCATCCGATAATTTCGGGGACCGACTTGATCGGATTGCGGCGGCGCTCGAGAGACAGAATGAGATTTCTCAGAAGCATGCTGGAGATGGCAACCAAGAGAAAGACAAAGGCGATCGGAAAGGCGGTGAAGGCGAGAAGAAGCAAGGGGAAGGGAAAAAAAAGAAAGGACTTATCCAGAAAATTGGGGGCAAGCGCACCCTCATCATTGTGGGGGCGATTATCCTGCTCATCGTTATCTTTTTCGGAGTTCGATACTGGATGTATGCATCGAGCCACGAGACCACGGATGATGCTTATACGGCGGGCCACACTCATCAAATTAGCCCCCGCGTAACCGGCACCGTTGAGGAGGTGCTGGTGGATGACAATTGGTATGTGAAGGCAGGTCAACCCCTGGTCCGGCTGGATCCTAGCGACTATCAGGTCGCATTGCAGCGAGCGCAGGCGCAGCTAGAACAATCGCAAGGCCAAGCATTGCAAGCACGAGCAACTGTTGCTCAAGCCGCAGCAGACTTGAAGCAGAGACAGGCTCAGGTGACGCAGAGCAACGCGCAAGTGGGTCAGGCTAGCGCCCAGCTGGAAATCGCGCAGATCAATTTCGATCGGAACAGTCAACTCTTCCAGCGAGACATGAAAGCGGTGGCGAAGGCGGATGTCGATTCTACCAAAGCAACGCTTGATTCGGCTAGGGCGAATCTGGAGGCAGCCAAAGCAACGGTTGATTCCAATGCAGCGGCCGTAGAGACCTCAAAAGCGGATCTGCAGAGCGCGCAGGCGCAGTTACAAAGCGCTGATGCTGCGGTGGCCGCAGCCAAGGCTGCCGTGGCCAATGCTGAGCTTCAGCTTGCCTATTGTACAATTCCTTCCCCGGTCAACGGACGGATAGCTCAGAAAAGCGCCGAGCCAGGAAACCAGGTCCAACCTGGAGGGGCCCTGATGGCTGTCGTCGAGGATAATGTGTGGGTACTTGCCAACCTTAAAGAAACGCAGCTCAAGAGGGTTCAGATAGGCCAGTCCGTCGAGGTTAACATCGATGCGATTCCCAGCCATACCTTCACCGGTAGAGTAGACAGCCTGCAGCCGGGAAGTGGCTCAAATTTTGCCCTGTTACCACCCGATAATGCGACGGGAAACTTTATTAAAATCGTGCAGCGAATACCGGTCAAAATCGTATTCGATCCGGAGAGTATACGCGACTTTAAATCGAAAATAGTTCCTGGTCTGTCGGCTGAGCCAAGCATCGACGTCAGCAATTATGATGAGAAACACCCGCGATCCACGCAGGTACCTGGGACGGAAAGACAATCGGAGCATGCCCAATGACTAGGTGGCTCTACGCTTTCCGTTATGAGTGCGCAGCGGCTCGCCGGACACGGTCACTAAAGCCGCGTCCGGAGACGAATCGGCCTGAAATTAAGTTCCTCAAGTTGGACAAGGCTGTCTCGTCGACAGCATCAACATTGTCGGCGTTCTCCGCTCTGTTTATTTCCGGATGCATGGTCGGCCCGAAATACCATGGACCACCGGCGGAAACGACCGCGGATTTGCCAGGAAAATATAAGAACGGAACAACTCAGAATGGACATTGGAAGACGCCGGAGCCGCGAGACACCGAAGGGGCTGGAGATTGGTGGCGGATTTTTTCGGATCCAACGCTTGCCCGTCTTGAGAGTCAGGCGGTGGCAGGCAATCAGAATATAAGGCTTTCTATTGACCGAATCGATGATGCCCAAGCCCAGATGCGGATTGCGGCTGCTGATCTTTATCCCAATCTTGCACTATCGTGGAGCGGAACGAAAGCTCGGACTACATCCACCGGGCCGGTGGAATCCGCTCGAATTGTCGGTAGCGCATCTTCCCTGAGCGGGGGTGGTAGTAGCGGCGGCAGTAGCAGTGCACCGATGCCGGTTTATTCAGGCTCGAGCGGCCCCGTTTTTTCTAGCCAACCCATCTCGATGACTGCTTGGGATTTTCGTCTGCCGGCGGAACTCCGTTGGGAATTGGATCTGTTTGGGCGGGTGCGGCGCAATGTCGAGGCAGCTCGGGCTCAGACAGAGCAGGCCAGGGCGGATTTCGAGGCGGCTTTGCTAAGTATAACGGCGAATGTGGCGGCCCAGTACTTCACCCTTCACGCGCTAGATGCCCAAATCGCAATTTTGGAACGCACAATCTCGACTAGGGAAAGCTACCTCCGCATTGCGGAGGAACGTCTGGCCGCCGGACTCGTGAATGAGCTGGATGTTGCTCGAGCCCGATCTGAATTAGCAACAAACCAAGCCGATCTGTATGCTCTTCGTCGCTCTCGAGGCGAAATCGAAAACGCAATCGGCACTCTACTTGGCGAGCCGGCTAGTAATCTGCGTCTTCCCGCTGAGGGGATCGCGTCTGCTCCGCCGGCGATTCCAGCAGGGCTTCCCAGCAGACTATTGGAGCGCCGGCCAGACGTGGCCTCAGCGGAACGGAGTGTCGCCGCGGCCAATGCACGGATCGGCGCCGCGATAGCCGCTTTCTTTCCTGATGTGACGATCAACGGTGCGAGCGGATTTGAGACAGCAAATATCGGCGACATGTTTGCAGGGCAAAGTTTGATATGGTCGGTCGGCCCAAGTGTCAGCGTACCAATCTTTGAAGGGTTCCGTTTACGAGCGGGAGTAGAGAGCGCCAAAGCGCAGTATCGGGAGACCGTCGAAAACTACCGCGGCCAGGTCTTAAACGCGTTTCAAGACGTGGAAAATGCGCTGATCGACCTCAGAACTTTAGCAGGTCAATGGGAGGCGCAACAAAGCGCAGTGGACTCAGCTCAGCGGACCTTAGACCTCAGCCGTGCGCAATATGAGAAAGGAGCCGTGACGTATCTAGACGTCTTGGACGCAGAAAGAACGTTATTGGCCGATCAAGAAGTGTCTGCTCAGCTTTCCGGCGCGAGGCTGCAAGCCTCGGTACAACTAATTAAAGCGCTGGGTGGGCGGTGGGGTCGTGAATACAACCGGCCGAAAGCTCCGGTGATCGCGTTGCCAGGGAGATCAAAGAATGGCTGAAGCCGGAGACGAGTTAGTTAGTTTTCGTACTTGGATCGCTGTGCTCGGTACCATTCTCGGCGCCTTCATGGCGGTGCTCGACATCCAGATTACCAATTCTTCCTTGAGAGAAATCACAGGAGGGATTGCTGCAACTTCAGTTGAAGCCTCCTGGATATCAACCTCCTACTTGATCGGTGAGATCATCACGATTCCGCTCACCGCTTGGCTGTCGCGAGTTTTTGGCGTCCGTTGGTACCTGGTTGGCAACGTCTTGCTCTTTCTGCTGTTTTCTGGTCTCTGCGGTACCTCCACCGAATTGACGCAAATGGTGATTTATCGATCGCTTCAGGGATTCACCGGTGGCGTCATGATCCCAATGTCGTTTGCGGTGGTTAACACCAAGTTACCTCCATCGAAAAGGCCGTTAGGGCTGGCGCTTTTTGGCGTCACGGCGACCATGGGACCGGCCATCGGACCTTACGTTGGAGGATATCTGACGGACGTTTTTGGGTGGCAGATGGATTTCTACATTAATTTCTTCCCTGGTGCTCTGATGCTGGCTTCGGTTCTCTATGCGATTGACCCGCAACCGTTGAATCTTAAACTCCTGAAGCAGGGTGACTGGTTCGGGATCGCGGCCATGGCAATCGGTCTTGGCTCTTTCATCGCCTTTCTAGAGGAAGGCCAAAATGAGGATTGGTTCACGAGTGTCTTTATCCAACGTTGCTTCGCGTTGGCCGTCATCTTTATTCCAACCTATTTAATTATAGAGTTAGTCCGAAAGCATCCTGTGGTTAACCTTCGGCTGTTGACCAACCGTAATTTAGCTTTGAGTTGCGTGGTGAACTTTGTTATGGGCGCAGCCCTGTATGGCTCGGTTTATTTGTTGCCCCAGTATATGGAGCAAGTGCAACAATACAGCGCCAGCCAGACCGGTGCCGCTATGGTGTTAATCGGATTGCCCCAACTCGCGATATTTCCGTTTGTGCCCCGGTTGATGAAGATCTTCGATCTGCGTTTGCTGGTATTTGTGGGCGCCGCCATTTTCGGAGCTAGCTGTTTTCTCAATACGCATATGGCGACGGAGTCTGGCGGCCCGCAATTCCAGCTGGCTAATCTGGTGCGGGCAATTGGTCAGCCATTCACGATTGTGCCGCTCTCTGCCATTGCCACGGCGGGTCTGGCAGCGCGAGATCAGACGGATGGATCGGCCTTATTTAATATTCTGCGCAACTTAGGCGGTAGTGTCGGTACTGCTCTGCTCAGCACGATGATTACACAGCGCGAGCAGTTTCATGATGAGAGGATCGGAGAGAGTGTCACCCCTTATAGCCTCTACGTTCAAGGGTTTCTTCGGGTGCAGTCATCGCAGAACTTGCTACATGGTGGAGATCCGCACTTGGCGATGATGCGGGCGTACAAAACGCTTCAAGCCGCAATTCAGGGGCCATCCTTTGTAATGGCTTTCAGCGAATGTTTCCTAATAGTTGGCTCCTTGCTTTTGGCGGGTTCAATACTGATCTGGTTTTGTCGAAAACCGAATCCGGAAGCGTCGCCGGGTGAATGATTCTGTGCTGGTTTTTTCTGAATCATTCCTGAGCACGGAATTTTGAACAGGAGCTCGCAGAGGTTTAGCTCCGTAGGAGCGACATATTTATAGCAACGCCAATTTGTACGCGATTAGCTCCGTTAGGAGCGGCATATAAGAGCGGGTACCCACAGTCTGGCAAACGTTCTAATTAGATGTCGCTCCTACAGAGCTAATCCCGTCCTTTGTGCCGTGAGCTATAAATATTTCGCTCCTACGGAGCTGTTCCTTCGCTCTGCGTCCTCTGCGCCCTCCGGGTGAATGTCTTTTTTTACCTAGGAGACATACAAAGAACCCACCTACAAAGAACCATCAAAGACGAACTAAGCTGAGGAAGAACTCAAAGAACGAAAGCAGGTTTCATGGCAGAAGAATCCAACAAGTCGTCAAATGCGACCCCGAGCCCGTCAAAATCTGGTGCCTCGCCGCGGCTGGGACCGCAGATCTTAATGATGTCCCGTGCCTTATTCGCATCGCCGCAACGCAATAAGATTATATTTCTGGCTATCGCTTTAGTCGCGGTTATTGGCGCAACTGCTTATGGTCAAATCAGGCTTAATGCTTGGAACCAGCCTTTTTACGACGCGCTTTCCCGTAAAAATATCGGAGCATTTTTTTCTCAACTCATCGTTTTTGGTTTTATTGCCTGCGGCCTTTTGATCCTGAACGTCGCCAAGACCTGGTTCAGCCTAAAGTCCACGATCGTACTCCGCGAAGGCCTGGTGCGGGATCTGTTTGATCAATGGCTCAAACCGGGACGGGCCTTTCGTCTCTCAGACGCCGGTGACATTGGCAATAATCCGGACCAACGCATTCACGAGGATGCCCGTCATCTATGCGAACTGTCAGCATCACTCGTTATCGGACTCTTGGAGTCATCGCTCCTCCTTGGCAGTTTTATCGGCGTCCTGTGGATGCTCTCTGGGAATGTGACCTTCCATTTCAACGGACGGAGTTTCGGCATTCCGGGATATATGGTTTGGACTGCTCTTATCTACGCAGGCACGGCCTCTTGGCTCAGCTGGCTTGTAGGCCGTCCGCTGATTCAGCTGAATGCGCAACACTACGCCCAGGAAGCGGAATTGCGCTTCGCACTGGTGTGGCTCAACGAACATATTGACAGCGTCGCGCTATATGGCGGCGAAGATGATGAAAAGCAGCGCCTTGGGGTTGCTCTTGAGACGGTGCTGCGGATTATGGGACGAATCGTGGGCGCCAGCACCCGGCTCACCTGGATCACATCGGGTTACGGTTGGTCCACGATTGTTGTGCCCATTCTCCTCGCTGCTCCTGGATACTTCGGGGGCGGCCTTTCATTCGGTGCGTTAATGATGTCGGTCGGCGCCTTTAACCAGGTGCAACAAGCCCTTCGCTGGTTTATCGACAATTTCAATGCCATTGCCGATTGGCGCGCCACATTGCTGCGTATCGCCACCTTCCGGCAAGCGTTGGTTGCAGTCGAGACGGTTGGCGCGAACGAAAAACAGATCGAATTTTCGGAGGCGTCTGATAACAAAATCGTACTCGAGAACCTGGAGATCGCGACCCCGACCGGATGCGCCAAGCTGGATCAGCCGCATGTCGAGATTGCGCAAGGTGAGCGCGTACTCATTTCGGGTGAGTCCGGCGCCGGCAAGACGATTCTTTTCCGAACGATCGCCGGTCTGTGGCGCTGGGGGATGGGCCAGGTCACGCTTCCTAAGGGGCACGCGGTAATGTTCATGCCGCGCCAGCCCTATGTACCTTTGGGAACATTGCGAGCGGCGTTGGCCTATCCGTCCGACCAGGTTTCACACAGTGACGAAGAGCTGGCAGCCGCGCTTCGATCGGCAGGGTTAGATCGTTTGAGTTCTGCAATCGACCACGTCGAGCGCTGGGATAAAGAGCTTAGTTTTGATGAACAACAACGCTTGGTGTTCACGCGTATGCTGCTCCACAAACCTCACTGTGTCGTGATTGACGAAGCGCTCGACACCTTGGATGACGCAACTCGGGAATGCATTATCCAGTTGCTAAATAGCGAGATGAAAGACACGGCCGTTATCAATATCGGCCGGGCCGCCTCAAACGATCATTTTTTCACGCGAATTCTCAAGCTTATCAAGGAACCGGCTGGAAGGTGTTTTATGCCCGACCTCAGTTCCTATGGCTTCGGCCGGACAGCGGAAGCGGTGGGCAGTTCTGGCGGGTGAAAAACGGAGGAGCAGTATGGGTTTCGATGCCGGGACGACGCCCCGGTAGCGGCGACTGTCCATGAGGCTATATGGTATGCCCCAATTTATCATCCTAACGAAGGGACAGGTGTATCTAAACTCAACGCGCAGTCGCCATCCGAGCGTTAATGGCGACTGCGTTCTCAGGCTAGCAACACCTGTCGCTTCGATATCAGCACGGTTTTAAGACACACGGTCAGGCCTCATGGACAGTCGCCGCTACCGGCGGGCAGCCGCGCGTCCCCCCCGGCGTTCGGACAGGTCACTACCACATAATCAAAATGCGAATCAAAGCCGGTACCGCCCATTGAAATCAGCCCGACGCGCGCACCGTTGCCCAGCGAATGAGTCCAAGTTCCGCCCCGTACCCAGTCCTGACCGGAGGCTCTCGTGTAACCCGTGTAATATTCGACGTTCTTATGAAGGTGCCGGACGATTCGCAAATGAGTCCAATCCCCCGGAGTTCCAATCACCATGTTTCCGTACTCCTGCTTCAGCCCATCTGGTGATGGGCAAGCCTTGGCAAATTCTGTCTGCCGAGTTTCCCAGATCGAAACCACAACCAACTTGATGAAATGCGTGAGCTGGTCATAAACGATTAAGCCGCCTTGCACAAAATTGTGGCAAGTACCGTCGGTTGGCACATCGAGCCTGACGCGAGTTTCTATCATCCATTCACCAGGAGGAAGTTCGCGGGTCAGGATCGAAGCTCTCTTGGACCCTTTGTGGAGATCCGCGCGTTGAGTTTGAAACACGAAGCAGCTTTTCGTGACCCGAAAAGCACTCGATTTCGGAGGCCGCACCCAGCTCCATTCCTTGCTTAGGCTGGAGCCTTCGAAATCTTCATACCAAAAACTGTCGGGCTGCCATCCGCGGAGCGCTGCCTCGCTAGCGAGGCCGACAGGGGAAGATCGGAGCTCAATCCGAAAAGCCCGCCGCGCCGCTTCGGCGTTCGGCGTTTGGTCCCGCGCCTGCGGGAGCGTTTGGCGCTTACATGATTCATCGCTTGGCTGCGCAACCGGTCCGGGTTGCGCATCTTCGGAGGGACCGCTGCTGACTACCGGCCAACCGTCCGCCCAATCGATTCGATCCATTAAGAGGATTCGCTTTTGCTCCTTGCGCTTCTTGGCTTCATTCCCGTCGTTAAAAAACGGGTCGTTTTGATCCGTCGCGTGATAGAGCATCCAGCTTTGCCCGGCAAAATCTTCGACCACGCACTCATGTCCCGGACCGACCCAGCGATTACCATTCTGGGTCAGCACGGGTGTACCACCAACCCGGCCGTCGAGTAACGAATTACCGTTTCGATCAAGATAGGGGCCTAGCGGGTGCCGCGATCTACCGCAAAACACCGCATATCCAGTCAAGCGGCCATTACACGCGTTTGTGGCTGATGCCAGCAGGTAGTAGTACCCATGCCGCCGGATCACGTTGGCAGCCTCATAACGATGAGGTGCGGTGATCGGTCTTTCGCTGCTTGGGTCCGAGGACAAGCCATTCGGTGTCAAAACCCGTGCCGAAATTCCGCCAAGATAACTTCCATAAAATAGGTACCGCGTACCGGTAGCGTCCGGCACAATGGCAGGATCGTAACACCAGCGCATTGCTCCTCGCGTACCGGGTCCACAATGCGGTTCAACGACCGGCGTGGCGGCCTCCGTCCATGGACCCAGAGGATGGTCGCTGGTGGCTACTCCAATGGCCGTGCCTGGAAAAACCGTTCTGGTCACGACGTAATAGAGATGGTACCGGCCGCAAAAGTACTGAATCTCGGGCGCCCAAAGCTGCGTTCCCAAGGTGCTATAGCGAGGCGGGCAAGACAACGCATCTCCCTGATATTCCCAGCGAACCAGATCAAAGGAACGATAGATTGGTAACCAGTGATATCGGAGGTTGCCGGTGCTGTCTCGATCCGTCTCGTTTAGAGCTCCGCCCGTGCAATAGAGATACCAATAAGGATCACCCGGAGTTCGACTTCGAATCACGGCGGGGTCGGGACACTGCTGTGCGGCGCCTACCGGGGTGCTCATTGGTAGCGGGTTCCGGTAGATTCTCGCCCGATATTCAGAGAGCTTCGTCCTTGAGCTTCCGTGTAGCGCTGCCTCGCTTCCTCCGTCGTCCGGCCCAGCCGGTCTATGGCGGACAAGTGCGAGGCCGACCGATTCTGAGCCTGAAACTAAGCCGGACGACATAAACTGCAGTGATGCATCGGCCGATGCCTTTAGCACGGCGGCCACACAAATTGCTAGCAGTTTATCGGTTACCGATGTAAAAGATCAGGCGTTTAACCCGATCAGAACGTGATCACGGATGTTGTAATTAATCCTGCTTTGGACGGCCGCCGGCATAGATTTATCAGCTCTCGCGGCGGATGACACAACGGGAGCTGCTGTCAGAGGTTTGGCGTCTAGCTAAGCCATATTGGACTAGTGAAGAAAAAGGACGCGCCTGGAGTCTGCTTCTTGCTGTCATCGGACTCAACCTCGGGACCGTGTATATCGGAGTGCGAATCAATGAATGGAACCGGGCGTTTTATAATGCGCTTCAAGGCCTCGACAGCTCCGAGTTGGTCCGACAAGTCGGCGTGTTTTGTGTTCTGGTGGTGTTCGCCACGGCAATTTCAGTCTACGCGGTCTACCTGAACCAGATGCTCTACCTCCGTTGGAGGCGATGGCTGACCCACAGATACTTAGCGGTGTGGTTGTCGGACCGCACCTATTATCAACTGCAGTTTTCAAGTACTACGGATAACCCGGATCAGCGTATTTCGGAGGATATCGAAAAATTCACCGCAGCTCTGATGAGTCTTTCGGTCGGCCTCATCACTGCGCTGGCATCGCTCGCCTCTTTTCTGGTGATCCTTTGGACCTTGTCTGGAGATATCGTGATCCCGCTAGGCCATTTAGGCAGCATCCATCTTGCCGGGTTCCTGGTTTGGGCAGCCTTGCTCTACGCTGGGATTGGGACCTGGGCGACCGTGAAGCTAGGGCGTCCGCTGGTGGCTTTGAATTTTAATCGGCAACGCCATGAGGCTGACTTTCGTTTCAGCCTGGTACGATTCCGCGAGAATGCGGGGAGTGTTGCCTTCTATCGAGGGGAACGATCTGAACTCCGGATGTTTCATCGCCGGTACCAGAACGTATTTGAAAATTTCTTTCTGATCATGAGGAGGCAAAGAATCATGAGTTGGTTCACCTCTGGTTATGCTCAAATAGCACCCATTCTGCCGATGGTGCTGATTGCTCCTCATTATTTCAGCAAAATGATCGGCCTAGGCGGGCTGATGCAGGGAGTGAACGCATTCGCCAGCGTTCACACCTCCCTTTCGTTTATCATTACTAGCTATCCGGAAATTGCTTCCTTGCAGGCAGTTACTCAGAGATTGAGCAGCTTTGAAAAGAGTTTGCCGGAAATTCGCAAGGCTAGAGGTTCCCTGGATCGAATAAAGGTCCGGCAGAGTTCCAGCGTGAAGGGTGTGGTGATCCGGGAATTGGATCTGGATTCACCTTTGGGCGTCCCGCTTCTGCGCAGCGTCTCTTTCCAGGTGCAGAAAGGGGACGCCATTTTGATCAAGGGAGAGGCCGGGGTTGGCAAGAGTGCTTTGCTGCGAGCCATGGCTGGTCTTTGGCCGTTCGGCCAAGGGACGGTTGAGCTCGAACGAGGAGTAACCCTTTTTGTGCCACAGACTTCCTATATTCCGCTGGGCAGCCTCGCTGAAACACTCGTTTATCCGGACGACGAAGCCGGAATGTCACGAGACGTGTTGGCAAAAGTCTTAGCGGCAGTGGGGTTGGATCCATTACTGGATCAACTAGAGGAGGACCGGAATTGGCATGAACGGTTATCTGCGGGTGAACAACAACGCCTGGCTTTTGCCCGAATTCTGTTGATCAAACCGGCCATTGTTTTTCTAGATGCTGCCACTTCGGCTCTCGATAATCGAGCCGAGGCGCACCTTTATGAGCTGCTTCGGAATGCGCCGTGGCATCCCACCATTGTTAGTGCGAGTCACAGGCTGGACCTGCGCAGTTTTCACGATAAGATTCTTAATTTGGCTGATTTCAATCCGGTCGCTGCTTATCCAGCCGTTGAAAAAGCGAATCTATCTTTGGCGGCTGATTCAAACCAGAGTGGGTAACTAGCTCCGTAGGAGCGAGATCTTTATAGCCATGGCGATCTAATGCGCGATGAGCTCCGTTAGGAGCGACATCTAAAAACGTTTCTCACGGTCAGCCAACACCCCAGATGAGATGGCGCTCCTACGGAGCTACTCCCGCTTTTGGGCCACGAGCTATAAAGATTCGACTCCTACGGAGCCGTTTTTCAACAATCTGCTCTGGCGCTGCGATGGGCTACAACGGTCAATGATGACAGACTATGGCTTCCTCAAGTTCAGGCGAAAGATCCTTAACCGCCCCTCAAAACATCGGATGCAGATTCACGGCGATATCTGGCATCGGTTGTACGACATCCCAATGTTCAACAATTCTTTCTTCCTTCACCCTGAAGATATCGACGACGGCTCTGCCGCGATCCAGCCGATCGTTCTTAACTAGGCCGTGAACTACGACCAGATCGCCTTCCGCGACGATATGGCGAATGCTAAAGTGGATCTTCGGATTCTCGCGCAAGTGCGTTTCAAGAGCTACTAAAGCGGGTTCTGCCCCATCCGCGATTACAGGGTTGTGCTGAACCAGAGTCTCGACGACAAACCGCTCAAAGGCAGCCCTCGGCTGCTTTTGATCAAAACAGAGATAGTAAAAATCGGCTACTACCTGCTTCGGAAGCATTTGTACAAATCGTGAGTGGTTTGAGTCGTCGCTGGACCGTTCATTAGTATTTCGTCCAAGCAGGCGGCCGGGGATTTGATCTAAGCAGCCCTTGTGAGACTTAATATTTGCGTTAGCCCGGTCCAACCGTCTGGGTGCACTGCCGCGAACTCGTCTTAGTAATGATGGGAACTGGGTTCTGAACGGACGAGAGATATGAAATGCCTTGATCTGCTTCTCGGTCGTTCACTGGCTTCGAGCGAAGACAAGAAAGAACGAGTTGGCGCGGTTCCAGGTGTGTCCGTCTTCGGCCTGGACGCATTCAGTTCGGCGGCTTACGGGCCTGAAGCGGCGTTAACCGTGCTTATCCCGCTCGGTGTCGCCGGTGTGTCATTCGCGTTACCGATCACGATTGGGATCTCCGTGATCCTGTTCCTCGTTTACCTCAGTTACCGGCAGACGATTGCCGCTTATCCGAACGGTGCAGGTTCTTACACCGTTGCGAAAGAGAACCTCGGAGACAAGGCCGGCCTGTTAGCCGCGGTCGCATTGATGATCGACTATACGCTCAACGTGGCGGTCGGGATCTCGGCTGGTGTTAACCAAATCGTGTCCGCAGCGCCAGCACTGCAGCCCCATACCCTTCTACTTTGCCTGGCAATTCTGGCAGCGCTTGCCTACGTGAATCTCCGCGGCCTTCGGGAAACCGGGTTAGCGTTTTTACCGCCGACCTACTTGTTCGTGGGGTGTCTCGGTGTTCTCATCGCCTTGGGTATCTTTCGAGCGATTACTGCCGCCGGTCATCCGCAGCCGGCCATGGCGCCCGCGGCGTCCCCGGCCGTTCATGAACAGATCAGTCTGTGGCTCTTTCTCAAGGCATTCGCTGCTGGTTGCACCGCGATGACCGGAGTCGAGGCCGTCAGCAACGGGGTACAAGCGTTTAAGGAACCGCCGGTGGCATTTGCCCGCAAAGCTCTCACTATGATTGTCTCTGTCCTGATCCTGCTCTTGCTCGGAGTTGCTTTTCTTGTACAGACCTACAAAATAACGGCAACCGAGCCTGGATCGCCCCAGTATCAAAGCATCTTGTCGATGGTAACCCAGGCCGTGGTTGGCCGTGGTATTTTCTATTACATCACGATGGGCGCGGTACTGTTAGTACTTTGCCTCTCCGCGAATACATCATTTGCTGACTTCCCGCGCGTCTGTCGCACAATCGCTCAAGATGGCTATCTGCCATACTCCTTCATGGTCCGGGGACGCCGTTTGGTTTTCACGGAAGGGATCCTCGTACTAACAGCCCTCGCGGGTGTCTTGTTGATCTGTTTTAATGGCGTTACGGATAAGTTAATTCCGCTGTTCGCCGTCGGAGCATTTCTGGCATTCACCTTATCTCAAGCGGGAATGGTGATGCATTGGCGCAAGAAAAGAAAATCTGGAGCGGTGGGTAGTGTGGCCATGAATGGAATCGGCGGTGCGGCGACCGGGATCACATTCCTCATCGTTATCGTAACCAAATTCACTGACGGAGCGTGGATCGTATTTCTGGTGATTCCGGCGCTCTATCTATTCATGCTACGAATCCACCGGCATTATAAAATGGTCGGTGATCAACTGGCCCTTAGTGGCTCCGTCGAATTGACGCCACCGCGCCAGATGATCGCCGTAGTCCCTCTGGTGAGTATGGGTAGTCTCGCCCAACGGGCTCTCCAGATCGCATTTGGCCTCTCCGGAGATATCAAAGTCGTCCATGTTGAACAGGAAAATAGCCCGCCAGATTTTCAAAACCAATGGGCGCACGATGTGCTTCCGGCCGTTAGTCGGGCTCACTTAGCGGAGCCTCAACTCGTTACCCTGGCGTCACCCTATCGGCAAGTCGTCACGCCGATATTGTCCTACATCTGGCGCTTGGAAAAAGAAAACCCGGACCAAACAATTGCGGTGCTGATTCCGCAGCTCATCGAATCTCGTTGGTACTACAGCTTTCTACACAATCGGCATGCAACCATTCTGCGGACGCTATTGTTGATGAAAGGCCTGAACCGGATCGTGGTCGTTAATGTACCTTGGCATATTCAGGAACGAGAAAAGATAGCGCAACAGGCCCACGAGCTCTGGAAAAGGCGCAGTAAGATCGAGGGACCTGCCCAGTTCATTCGGCGCGAGCCGGCTGAGCGGAAAGATGAACGGGCGTGAGCGGCGAATCCTCGCCTATTCGGCGCTGCGTGCACCGGCCGGTGACAGCCGCAGCACGCTGAGAGCGGCGCCAAAGATGGCAACGCCCGCGCCGGCCAAAAGAGCGATCTGCGTTCCCGCTACAGGGTTACGCGCCAGAAGCAGCGCCACGAGTGCCGCGCCGATCGTCTGGCCAAGTAGCCGCGCTGTGCCCAGCATGCCGCTGGCGCCCCCGCTACGTTCGCGCGGCGCTGCCGCGATCATAGTGCGGTTGTTAGGCGACTGAAACAGTCCAAAACCGACACCGGTGAGCACCATCCGCCACACCACGTCCAGCGGCGCCGGGTGTGCGGGCAAAAACGCGAGCGTGCTTAGTCCTCCCGCGAACAGGAGAAGTCCGATGCCACCAAGAAGGCCGGCCGGATAGCGCTCAACCAGGATGCCCGCCAGCGGCGCCACAAAAGCGATCGCGATAGGCCAAGGCGTAATTAACAGCCCGATTTCCACAGCTGAAAATTTAAAATGTTCGTACAGATAAAAAGGTAGTCCAACCAATGCCAGCATCTGAGCACTGAAAGACGCGATCGAGGTGCAGATCGACAGGGTGAAGACGGGGATACGCAGCAGATCAATCGGCAACACCGGTGAAACCGCGGTTCGCTGGCGACGCACCAGTAATAGACAAGCAGTGGCCGCGATCACCGCTTCCGACAGATAAATGAATGGCGCCTCGCTATGGCCGAAACTGTCGATAGCGCCGATACCAAGGCCAAACATGATCGCGCACATCAGCGCGCTTTGCCAATCGAAGGCGCGGCGGCTGCGCGGAGCATGCGGCAGGGCTTGTAATCCGATCACCACAGCAGCGATGCCGAATGGGATGTTGATGGAAAATAAATATGGCCAGGTGGCTGTCGCCAGGATGCCCGCAGCCAGCGTTGGCCCGATCGCGGCGGAGACAGCGACCACTAGCGCGTTGATGCCGATGCCGCGCCCCAGTATGCGCTGCGGATAGGTAAATCGGACCAGGGCTGCGTTCACGCTCATAATTCCAGCTGCGCCAAAGCCCTGGATGACCCGCGCGACGGTTAGCATGGTCAGCGTCTGTGATAGCGCGCAAAACAGCGAGGCAAACGTGAACAAGATCAACCCAGCGATATAGACCCGGTGATACCCGATAATCTCTCCCAGCGACGCCAGCGACAGCAGCGAGATCGTTATCGCGAGTTGATAACCATTAACGATCCAGATCGAAAACGTCGGGCTGGCGTGCAGATCTTGAGCGATGGTCGGCAGCGCGACATTCGCGATTGAACTATCCATTACGGCCATAATCAGGCCCAGCGCAATAGTGAGAATGGCCCAATGGCGTTGAGGAACCGGCAACCCATCCGCGGTTTTCCCCACGGCAACTGGTGTGTCGACTGATCGCGGAAAATGTTTCACTAAAAATCCCTGAATCCATCTTCCTCAGGACCAAAGCGCTGGTAGATTCTTTGGTAGTACTTTCTCATGCGGTCGATCTCATCGGGAGCGTCACGTGGCTGCCGAAAACGGTTCACTTTGCCAGATCTCTCAGCGGCGGCATCTCTGCCTTTGCCTCACCTTAATGGACAGTGATGCCGGCAAGATTGCGGGCAGCAGTTGCGATATGATCTGCGTCGATTCCGGCCCAGGCGAGGAGTTCCTTACTTGAGCCAGAGCCTGGCATCTCACGCACGGCGAGGTGGACGGCAGACAACGGCGCGGTCCCAGCGGCAACCAGAGCTTCGATGACGGCCGAGCCCAGTCCTCCTTCCGGGTGATGGTCTTCGGCGATGACGACCCGGCCGGCGGTAGCAGCCGTCACCGCGCTCAGGGCAGTGGCATCGATTGGCTTAATTGAGTAGCAGTCGAAGACGCTGGCGTGAATGTCTTCTTCCCGCAACAGGTCGGCGGCTCGGAGGCACTCGTGCACGGTAACACCGGCGCCAATGAGGGTTACATCGTCCCGGTCACTTGAGCGGAGCAATTTTGAGCCGCCGACGGGGAAAGTCTCTCCTGCTGGATAAAGGACGGGATAAGCGCCGCGGGTAGTACGCAGGTAACTAATGCCCGATGTGGCTGCCATGGCTTCTACGAGAGCGATGGTACTGGTGGCATCGCTTGGGTAAAGCACCGTCGACCCATGCACGGCGCGGAGCATGGCTATATCTTCCAGCCCCATTTGCGATGGGCCATCAGCGCCGATTTCAACGCCGCAATGAGAACCGACTAGTCGCAGGTCAACGCCGGAGATTGAAGCCATCCGAATGAAGTCGTATGCCCGAGTCAGAAACGCGGCGAAGGTCGACGCAAAGGGATGATAGCCGCGGACATTGAGTCCAGTCGCTGCGGCCACGAGTTGTTGTTCGGCAATGAACATCTCAAAATAGCGATGAGGGTAGGCGTGTGCGAACTGGTTAGCGTAGGTGGAGTTGCTAACTTCTCCGTCGAGCACCACCACGCGCGGGTCTCGAGTACCGAGTGCAACGAGCGCTTCACCATAGGCCTTACGAGTGGCCACTGCCTTTCCCACCTCATAGCGGGGCCATTCTGCGTCAGCAATTTTCGACTGAGCCTGCCGGGGAATACCGGAGGCAGGGCGTGGGCCCCGCAGCACCAGGTTGCGGATACCACCGAGCTCGGCAATCGCCCGGTCAGCCATATCGGCGGGGAATTGTTTGCCGTGCCAGTCCGGACTGTCCTCGACCTCGGAGAAACCGCGACCCTTGATGGTTTTAGCCAGGATAACCGTCGGCTTCTCACCCTGGGTATCTTCGGCTGTGGTCAGGGCGCCGTCGATGGCTGCCAAGTCGTGACCGTCGATAACGAGCGCGCGTGCGCCGAAAGCTTCTGCGCGCCGAAAATAAGCATCCAGGTTCCAGCCGAGATCGGTCGGGCCGCTTTGACCCAGCCGGTTAACGTCTACAATAGTGATGAGATTTGACAATTGGTAATAGGCAGCTTTGTCCAGCGCTTCCCAAATGGATCCTTCAGCAAATTCGCTATCCCCGCACAGCACCCAGGTCCGGTACGGCAGTCGATCCAGGTATTTGCCGGCTAACGCGACTCCGACTCCATCGGGTAGCCCTTGGCCAAGCGAGCCGGTGGCAACGCCCACCCATGGCAGGATGGGCGTGGGATGACCTTGGAGGCGTTGTCCAAAGCGACGGTAACCGTTCATTAACTCGTCCTCGGAGATAACGCCGGTGGCTTTGAATATCGAATACAGTAGCGGAGAGGCGTGTCCCTTGGAGAAAATCAACTGGTCATTGACCGGCGACCGCGGCATGTCCCAGTCGTAGCGCAGGTGCCGGGTGATGAGCACGGCTAGCAGGTCGGCCGCGGACATGCTGGAGGTCGGGTGCCCAGAGCCAGCGCTGGTGCTCGTGCGGATAGAATCAACCCGCAACTGAGCGGCGAGTTCGGCGGCGATGTCGAGGCTTACTTCGGATGTGGATGCGATCGTGGTCATGATAATTCCTGTCGGTCAGAGCGAAGTCAGTAGCCGGGACGGCCGATACAGCATGAACTCTCGAGTTGCGGAGCTGCAGTGGGATGGTCATTGGTCGGGAGATTTTTCCCGTCAGCGACTGCCCGCTTCTGGTTAGAGGATCGCTTACCACGAGGGATGTGGACGTAGGGTTATCCGTGGAACAGCAGACCTAGGCGGTGCGAGCGGATAGGCATCCGTCCGGTGAGCAAAAACGAACTTATTAACGGTACGAAGAACCAAGATGAGTGGAGAGGACCATGATAGCAACAACCTCAAAATCGCCTGAGCGCTGCTTTGAGTTTCTGCAAGTGAATGAGCGTGGCGGTAAGCCGCGGCAAGGAGGAATAACTGAGATTCGGGGACCGTATTATTCTGTTGTCGGTAAACGATATCTTCAGGACCTGCTAGAAATGGTCGGTGCTTATGTGGATCATCTGAAGTTTGCCGGCGGGGCTCCGTAAGCTCTGAATGGCCATCCTCCGTAGGAGGTAAATATTTATAGCACTCCGCGCCAAAAGAGCAGCTAGCTCCGTAGGAGCGGCATATCCGACCCTGCAGCGTCCATCGAACAGTTGAGGCAATAAACGTTTCGGATGCCGATCCTGACTAAATTTCGCTCCTACGGAGCTCGTCGCAAATTTCGAAACCGATAACTATAAATATTTACCTCCTACGGAGGATGGCCATTCAGAGCTTACGGAGCATGACCCTTCGGGAGCCTCGCCCCACCAAACTTCTAGGACCAACGCTTAACTTAACGCCGGCGCGGCCGAGGAATCGTTCCCGGCGTTTAAATTGCTTGGAGGTTTTTCAGGAGAAACTATCTTGGTTTCTTGCTGCGTAACTCAACCATCACCTCCAAGTGAAATTGCTCCTTATTGACGGCCACTACTACGTTTATCGCTCGTTTCATGCCATCCAGAATCTGACTAATTCAAAGGGAGAACCGGCGAACGCGGTCTATGGATTCGTCAAGACCGTACGAAAAATGATCAAAGATGTCCGGCCGGATCTGGCGGCGGTTTTTTGGGACGAAGGCGCGCCTCAAAAAAGAGTGACTTTACAGCCGGCCTACAAACAACAGCGCGAGGCGATGCCCGACAAAATGATCCCCCAACTAAATTTCATCCAATCATTTTGCGGCGCCATGGGTTTGGTCTCGATTTCGAAGCCCGATACCGAAGCCGACGACTTAATGGGCTGCTACGTCATGGAGGCTCGGAAAACCGGTGTAGAAGTTGTCTTAGCGACCAACGACAAGGATCTTTTTCAGCTCGTAGACCCGCGGGTAACGGTTTACTCCACAAATAAGACAGACTTAAAGCACCCCAAAGACTCTCACGCCCTGTTAGGTGAGGTCGAAGTCACGC
Source organism: Verrucomicrobiota bacterium (assembly GCA_019237325.1). GTDB lineage: Bacteria > Verrucomicrobiota > Verrucomicrobiia > Chthoniobacterales > JAFAMB01 > JAFAVN01. Next base: position 31,345 of record JAFAHI010000744.1, read on the forward strand.
GGAAGTGGGAGGTCCCTCCTCACCAAATCGCCGAGCTCTTGGCGCTTACCGGCGATAGCGTGGATAACATTCCGGGGATCGAAGGGATCGGAAACAAAACGGCCGCAAATCTAATCCGGGAATTCGGCACCGTTGAAAATCTCCTGCAGCATTTGCCGGACGTGAAAACAGAAAAACTGAGGCTCCGGCTGGAGCAATCAGAAAAACAGATTCGGGAGAATCGCCAAATGGTCCAATTAGAGTTGGATCATCCATTGCCCGTCGAAATCTCCAAGTTGCAAATTAAGCCGAACTATCCGGAATACATTCGTGGACTCGAGAAATACGAGTTCAAGACGTTGCTCCCGGAGGTGCAACGAGAAGCCGAGAACACCTTCGTAGGTCAGGGCGAATTACCGTTGTAAGCCAGAGAGCCTCGCGCAGAGGACGCGGAGGACGCAACGGAAGGCAAAGAGGGACGGTGGATTGAGTTTCGAGCGAACGATACTGGAAACGCTAGATGAGCCTCGCGCAGAGGACGCGGAGGACGCAACGAAAAGGCAAGGAAGGACGGTGGATTGAGTTTCGAGTGAACGATACTGCAAACGCTAGATGAGCCTCGCGCAGAGGACGCGGAGGACGCAACGGAAGACAAAGAGGGACGGTGGATTGAGTTTCGAGTGAACGATATTGTAAACGCTAGATGAGCCTCGCGGCAGAGGTCATTAAGGACACAACGGATTATCCTTTAGTCAGGTTCGACCAGGCGATTTGCTAGTCGCTTAATGCCATCCTTAAGCCGTTCTTGACCAAAGTTGATCAGGTATCCAAGGCGCAAATTTGTTAATCGCAGCTGCGTCAGAACTTGCTTTGCATGAACACGCTCCAGAGCCTCGACCGATTTCAGCTCCACGATGACCTTATTTTCTACGATCAGGTCTGCGCGAAATCCTTCATCGAAGGATAGGCCCCGATAGATGATGGGGATAGGCTTCTGGCGCTCAACCTCCAATCCTATTGCGCGTAGTTCATGTGCTAGAACGACCTCATACACGGTTTCTAAGAGCCCAGGTCCAAGCTCGGTATGAATCTCGAAAGCAAAATCTAAGATCCTTTTGCCTAATTGGTTTTCAGTCATATTGAGACCGCGGTTGTAGCAATCGTTCACTTGCGGCTCAACCCTTCTCTCCTTGCCTTTTCGTTGCGTCCTCCGCGTCCTCTGCGCGAGGCTTTGAGACCGGGCTGTAGCAACCGTTCGTTTGGAACTCGACCCAATTGCCTCTTTGCCTTTCGTTGCGTCCTCTGCGTCCTTTGCGCGAGGCTTTTCTTTTTGCGTCCTCTGCGCGAGGCCCCTACATCCCGATGTCGCTGGTCTCTAGCTCGGCGAAGACATAGCCGATAAAAATATCGGCTTCTACCCGGAGCGGTAGCCTGTACTCATCGTCGGAGAGCCAACCGCGACCGCTCTTGAAGCGTTTGTAGGTTTTCAGCTGCAGATGTGAATCGATGCTTTTGAAATTAAATTCGACCTTGATCGCATTTCGGTCGGTTTGGCCGATACGGATTCGATCCCGGCCGACAACTTTTATCGTAGCCAAGTAAGCCGCGTTGTTAGCGTACACTACCATTACCTCCCTTTCACCGTCAGTGAGCGGTTGGCTCCGAAGCCAGAGTAGGGCGGTTTCCAGGCTGTACACTGGATAGAACTCCAACGTCTTGGGCTTTGGCGGATCTTTGCTCGGCGTTACTTCGCGAAGGCTGGTCACCGACTTTGAATTAAACTCAATCGTCGTGTGTACATTCTGATT
>JAFAHI010000771.1 GCA_019237325.1 Verrucomicrobiota bacterium
AACGGTTTGCTCGGTAGCTGTCTGGTTTGCCTGTTGCTCAAGTTTATCGGTGGCGGCCGACCGGTTCATGATGCCGTATACCGCTAGCGCGGCCAGGCAGGCCAAGCTGACGAACAAGAAAAGGATTAGCCGGCCGCTTCGCCGCGGCTCACGCTTCGCACCTGGGGAGCTCTGAGCAGGGGTAGAGTCTTGCCGTTTGTTTTTTTGAAGAACGGTTTCGTCCATATAGGTCAGTTCAGAAAAGCCCTAAATCATGGTTTAGCTGATTCCGGTTTGTCGGCTTGCTCAGGGAAGTGGTAGTGGCGCAGGACCATCATGAAGACCGTTGGCACAAAAAATAGGGTACCAACCGTCGCCAGAATTAGTCCGCCGATCACGGCTCGGCCGAGGGGAGCGTTCTGTTCACCCCCTTCACCCAAGCTCAATGCCATCGGAACCATACCGATGATCATCGCGAGCGCGGTCATGACGACAGGACGTAAACGGATGTATCCCGCCTGCAGAGCAGCCTGATAAGAGTCTTTCACCTCGAGTAGTTTTTCATTAGCGAAAGTGATAACCAAAACACTGTTAGAAGTCGCTACTCCCATACACATGATCGTACCCATTAGCGCCGGAACGCTCAGCGTTGTGCCGGTAATAAACAGGATCCAGACGATCCCGGCTAAGGCGCAAGGAAGCGCAGTGATAATAATAAATGGCTCCGTCCAGGACTGGAAGTTTACTACCATCAACAGGTAAACGAGAATGATCGAAAAGATTAAGCCAAGATACAGGCCGGTAAACGAGGACTCCATGGTCTTGGTCTGTCCGCGAACGATCAGCAAACTACCCTTAGGTAAGTCATTCTTCGAAGCATCAACCAAATTCTGGACCTGCTTCGATGCGTACCCCAAATCCTTTCCGTCGACATTACCGTAAGTGTTAATCACCGGCCTAATATCATAATGGTCGACGACGGGGGACGTCGTGCTGCGAGAGATGGTGGCAACATTAGCCAAAATCTGAGGAGTGCCGGTACCGCCGAGAATTGGCAAATTTCGGAGCGCATCCAGCGAGTCCATTTGGTATTGGGGCTCCATGGTGCTGACTTGATAGTTGACCCCGTTCTTCGGATCCACCCAAAAGTTCTGAGTAGTCGATTGTGACCCGGCTAGGGCGCCCAAAACGCTGTTGGCGACATTCTGTTCCTCAACGCCGAGCATAGAAGCTTTAGTTCTATCAACGGTTACATTGAAGCGGGGCACATCATTCGGTTCCTGAATACGCAAATCCACTAAGCCAGGAACTTTTCGCATCTGGCTCATCAAGCGACTGGCAAACTGGAAATTCGCGTTCTTATTCAGGCCCTGTACCTGCACGTTGATGGGAGCAGGAAGTCCGAAGTTAAGAATCTGCGCCACGATATCAGCCGGTGGAAACCAGAACTCAACATCGGGAAATTGCTTAGGCATCTGGCGCCGGATCGCTTGTATGAATTGGTTAGTCGCACTATGATTTTCTTTGAGCGAGACGATGATATCGCCATCTGCGGCGCTGGTGGTTCCGGTGGTGTTATAGGAAGTATTAATGCCGCTATAGGGAATACCCAGATTATCAATGATACCATCGAGTTGACTGGCGGGGATTATCTGCCGCAGCATGTGTTCAACCTCATCCGTCGTGCGCGCCGTTTCCTCGATCCGGGTCCCAGCTTTCATCCGGACGTGCATATCGAACCGTCCGGCGTCAACGCTGGGGAAAAAGTCTTCGCCGAGGAACGGAAACAACCCCAGGGACAGAACCGCGAAGGCAAGGACCGAAACCACCGTAATTTTCGGATGGCGCAGGCAGGTGCTTAACAGATCGCGATATCCCTCTCGGAACTTGCTGAAACTGGCCTCAAAGCTTTGGGAGATTCTGCCAGAGATCGTTTTCGGAGTTGCCGGCTCATGGGAGCGATGGCGATCCAGCTCGGGAGGCAGCAGGTATTTAGCGAAAGTGGGAACAACCGTTCGTGACAAGAGATAGGAAGCCAGCATGGCAAACACGACGGCTTCGGCCAGAGGGACAAAAAGATACTTGGCCGTTCCAGCCAAGAAGAAAATCGGGACAAAGACAATGCAAATGCAGAGCGTGGATACAAAAGCGGGGACCGCAATCTGAGAGGCTCCCTGCAAGATACAGTGGGTTATATCACCACCCTCGGCCATGTTTCGATGGATGTTCTCAATTTCGACCGTGGCATCGTCGACCAGAATACCGACGGCCAGCGCCATTCCGCCGAGCGTCATGATATTGATCGTTTCGCCGAGCATGCTCAGCACCACGATGGAACAGAGAATAGAGAGCGGAATGGAAACGCAGATGATCAAGGTGCTGCGCCAACTGCTCAGGAACAAAAGAATCATCAAAGCAGTTAAGGCGGCAGCGATGACCGCTTCTCGGATCACGTTTTGGATGGCGCCGCTGACAAAGATCGATTGGTCCGTCAACAAAGTCAGATTCAGATTCTCAGCACCCGGCGGGAGCGTCTGTTTAATTTGCGGCAGGATTTTTTTGACCCCATCCACAATGTCCAACGTCGAAGCAGCACCGATCTTCTGAACGTCGAGCATAGCGGCTCTGGAACCATCAAAACGGACTATGTTGGTTTGAGGTATAAAACCGTTACGGACATTGGCTACGTCCCGCACATAAATAGTGGTGCCGTTGGGCAGCGATTTGATTGGTAAGGCGTTCAGCTCTTCAATGGTTTGAGGACTGGAATTTAAATCAACCTGATACTCGAATGGCCCGATTTTCATGGTCCCTGAAGGCAAAATCAGATTTTGACTGCCCATTGCGTTGACCACATCGGTCGGAGTCATGTGTAGCGCCTGTAGTTTGGGGTAGTTTAGGTCGACCGAGATATACCTCTGCTTTCCACCGTACGGATAAGGAACACCGACTCCCGGCACAGTGATGATTTGAGTGCGGACGAACTGCAGAGCTAAGTCATTTAATTGCTGCTCGGAGAGGCCTTGACCAGACAGGCCGACGCGAAGCACCGGAACATTGGTTGCGGTGTAGGCGATAACTAGCGGCGGGGTCATGCCAGGCGGCATTTGCCGAAGGGCTGCTTGGGAAATCGAAGTGACCTGGGCGACGCCGGAAGCCAGGCTGGCATTTGGCTGTAGAAACACCTTTACGATTGCGCTGCCGTACATCGACTGCGATTCGATGTGCTCGATATTATCAACTGTGGTCGTTAGCCCGCGTTCAAACAGCGAAGTGATATGGGTTTCCATACCCTCCGGGGACATCCCGGAGTAATTCCAGAGGACCGAAACCACAGGTATATTAATGGACGGAAAGATGTCCTTTGGGCTCCGCACGATGGCCACGACGCCGGCGATCAGAATCAGAATCGCAAAGACGGTGAACGTATACGGACGCCTAAGTGCTAAAGCTACGATCCACATGGGTGTTATTCAGGTTCGGGGATAGGTCGGAATCCGGACGGTTAGCACAGGATTATTTCGTGGGGCACGAGTAACCGACAGATTGTTCAACATTTCGAGCACGGCCGCGAGGGGCTTCGTTCTTGCCCTGGCCGCGGGCCTAATTTCTTCGGGAGGGATCGCGTCCCCGCGATCCTTCGTTTTCGGAGTCGAGAACGTTGCGTATCCGGGAGCGGAAACACGCCTGATGGTGATGGCACGTTGTCGCAGCGCGCGGGGAAGCGCGCCCTCCCAGGCAATTTTGGCGCTCCAAATGCGGTTAGGTCTTTCTCCTCCGCGTCTGTCCGAGATCAGTCGAATCGGTTTCTGAAATAAGTTGCTGTAGCCGCCCAAGGGCAGCTCGTCCCCGCCGGCTGGTGAGAAGAAGCTCGAATTTGGCAGCCAGGCGCCGCGCATTCTTAATTGTCGACGGCAATCTCGTAGTGCCGATGCGCCGAGAAAGGTTGTCGTACAGATCCGCAAGTTTTGCGATCTGCACGGCTTCTGGTGCATTAAGCAGCTTCTCATCGTATTCGCGTTCTCGTTGACGCTTGGGGAGGGCGGGATTTTTGGTTAACAGGTCAACGTACTGAGCA
>JAFAHI010000777.1 GCA_019237325.1 Verrucomicrobiota bacterium
AATGACGTCGCGTGCCCGCGTTCCCAGCTTCTCGAACACTTGGGCGAACCAAGCGTAAAGGCCTTCGTCGTTAACGTGCTTAAAATAAAAAGGCGGCGCCAGCAATACGCCGCGACAGTTGCGGTCCATCAATATCCGCGCCTGCTCGACGGTATCTCCGACTGCCGCGGAGGCCACCCCGCCGAGGACCTGTTCGCTTAAAGGGATTCCCACTGCCAAAAAGGCGTTCAGGATCTCCTCTCGCTCCCTCAGACTGATTGAAGCCCCCTCGCCCGTGGTGCCAAAGACCGTAACGGTGGCACAACCCGCATCCAGCAGGTTGTGGGCATGTTGGCTGAGGCGGGAGAAATCGATGCTCGAGTCCGGATTAACTGGCAGAGCCAAAGCACAAGACAAACCAAATTGCGACTTACCGTTCAAGTAACCCATCAAATACACTCTCATCGATTTTCTAGGGAATGCGATCATCAGTTCGGCTTACCGGGTGAACCTTCTCAAACTGCGGATCTTCAGGCGGGAACAGACCCGCCTCGACGAAGCCCACGTGATTCCCACCATGCGCGAGCATCTCGCGGTACTTGAAGGCTTGGCCACTCGGGAGCCTCGCAGGGCGGCCGACGCCATCGCTGCGCACATCCTTCGTGCCCGAGACCGGGCTTTGGGCCTCCACGACGCGGCGACGGTCGATAGGACTTCAACACGCACAAGCCGGCCTAAAAAGTAACCGATGCCTAGCCCCGTAGGAGCGAGATATTTATAGCCGCACGGTCACACACCCGGGATTAGCTCCGTTAGGAGCGGCATCGACGGCGACGCACTCGAACGTACCGAAATTCCCGACTAGACGTCGCTCCTACGGAGCTGGCCCCCTATTTTTGCGGGGCGAGCTACAAAGATGTGACTCCTAACGGAGCGGTTCGCCCGTTCATTTCACCCCGGAGAATTTGGGGCCGCGGTTGTTAACTCTTTCCCTTCGCGTCTATTCGCGTTTCATCTTCCGTCCATTCGTGGTCGGTCTTTGCGTGAGATTTTCCGTGTTCCACGACTGACTGGAATGGGCAACGCTCGTTGTGGAACTGGCGACGACTGCACGATCGACGTGGTTGTCTGCCCAAAAACCAGGAACCGATCCAGCAGCTCGTCCAGGTTCTCCAGAGCTTTGATGTGTGCCTTGATAATGAAGCAATCTTCGCCCGTGACCCGATGCGCTTCGACCACTTGTGGCAACTCGTTAGCTAGCGCTGCGATCTTATTAAGCTGTCCCGGCATCGGCCGCACTCGGATATAAACACAGATCGGGTAACCCAGCGCCTTGGGGTCGACCTCCATCCACCACCGGCGAATCACCCCGGTCTCCACCAAACGTTGCAACCGCTCGCGTACAGTCGGAGCTGATAACTCAACTTGCCGGGCAAGTTCACTAACTCCCAGCCTTGGATCGCTCTGCAGACATTTCAAGATGGCAAGGTCTCGTGGATCCAGACTGAGTTTATCGATTTGGAAGTTCTTCATGACCTAAAAGCTCGCTTTCAATTGACTCCTCCCACTGGAGCCACCCCAAGGTTCTATAACTTCCCACTATATCGAAGCTATTTTGCAAATTTATTTTCTGATTCGAAAATATATACCCACTTCAGTTGCCGTTCATATATAGACCGGCGATTTAGTTCCACTTAAAGTGAAAGATGAGCTGCAAGGTTTCACCCGCGGTTAGCCTGGAAGCACGTCTCTCGCGGTGGCCGCCACATTTCTTCTTCCTGATCAGCGCCACCTTTCACTACCTGGGCCCCGCGTTAGCAGTAGTACTATTCCAACAGGTTGCACCCCTTGGCGTCGCCTGGTTACGGATCGCCACGGCCGCAGCGGTCTTTGCTCTGTTGCGAAAACCTTGGCGGGTCTTCCTGGCATTGAACCGGCGAGATCAACGCCGCCTGATCGCATTCGGCATTGTGCTCGCCGCAATGAATAGCTGTTTCTATCTATCGATTTCGGTGCTGCCTTTGGGCACTGTCGGCGCCATCGAATTTCTCGGTCCCATTATTCTCGCGGTTTCCCAATTCCGAACTACTCGCAACTTTGTTAGTCTAGGTCTGGCTGTGGCCGGAGTCTATTTCCTTACCCGTATCGAGATTCAGAACGCGCTCATCGGATATCTCTTTGCTTTCGCCAACTGCGCTCTCTTTATGTTGTATGTCTCGATCGGACATAAGATCGCTTCGAGCGGCGTCATTGCGGGAGCCGATGCCATCGGTTCAGCCATGCTCATCGCCATGATCACAATCATATCAATCGGCATCCGCGACGCCGCCGTCGCGTTCTTAAATCCGGTTCTTCTAGCTGCCGCCGCCGGCGTCGGTATCTCCTCATCCGTGGTTCCCTATGTGTGCGACCAACTCGCGATGAAAAGGCTACCAGCCGCAAGCTTCTCGCTGCTGCTGTCCATCCTACCCGCCATGGCCACGGCAATGGGAATCCTGGTCCTACGACAGCTGCCATCTGGTGCCCAGCTAATGGGCCTGGCGCTGGTAGTCGCGGGGGTAGCGCTGCATCGGCCGGAGATCAAAAGGGTTGCCCGCAGGTCCTCATAATCGTACCAATCGTACTCGTCCTCGTCCTCGAGTGCTGGGGCGTTAATGTGATGTGCGATCGCCCAGCGCCTGGAGGGGAGCCGCTTTGGTGCGTACCCGGGTCAACCTGCGATTTTCGTCTCAACGCTAATACGGCCGAAAACGCGTGAAAACAGGCGGCTCCCGCGAACATCTCAACGCGATGCAGCTCTATGGGCGGTGTAAGCGAATCGAAGCCACGGGTGCATACATCGCGCTGAGACGTTTCCGGGAGCCGCCTGTTCTCATATTTTTAGGCGGGACCAGCGATGAGGCGAATGTTGCGAGGGCGGCGGGAGACGTTCCAAAGCGGCTCCCCTCCAGGCGCTGGGCGATCGCACATCACATGAACGTGCCAATCCGCTTTTCGAGGACGAGGACGATTTGGGCTTCCACCCCGTTGACGTTCCATCACCCTCGCACTAGGCTGATTTATCCGTGGACCCCCGTATCCTTCAACAACTGCGCGCCATCACTGGTGATCGCGGCCTGATCACCTCACCCGAACAATTAAAAACGTATGAGTGTGACGGCCTCACCAACTTTCGGGTGTTGCCGGATGCTGTTCTGCTGCCAAGCTCAACGGAACAGGTGCAGGCTATTGTCCGCGTCTGCCATGATGCCGGCATTCCATTCGTGGCGCGCGGCTCTGGCACAGGATTGAGCGGTGGCGCACTACCCGTCAAAGACGGGGTCGTTATCAGTACCGCGAGAATGAATCGGATTCTTGAGGTCGATTTACCAAATACCCGGATGGTGGTTGAACCCGGCGTCATTAATTTGGAGGTAACCGAGCGGGTTGCCGCCAGCGGATTTTTTTACGCACCGGACCCGTCGTCGCAATCGGTCTGCAGCATTGGTGGAAACGTTGCCGAAAATGCTGGCGGTGCGCACTGCCTGAAATACGGATTTACCACGACACATGTACTTGGCCTCGAAGTCGTCCTCCCCAATGGCTCAGTTGCACATCTGGGCGGCAAGTCTCTTGACGCGCCGGGGTACGATCTCGCCGGCGTTTTCGTAGGTTCTGAAGGCACGCTAGGCATCGCCACGAAAGTCATTCTTCGGATCGTCAAACGACCTGAATGTATCCATACGTTGCTCGCCGCATTTGGTTCAACCATGGAAGCCGGAGCCGCGGTCAGCGACATCATTGGGGCCGGGATGTTACCGGCTGCTATCGAAATGATGGATAACCTCGCTATCCAAGCCGCTGAAGCTGCTGTTCATGCTAACTATCCAAACTGCGGCGGCCTTTTGCTAGTTGAGCTCGACGGACCTACCGCCGAAGTCGAAGCGTTGATGCAGCAGGTAGACGCTATCTGCCGGAAATGTGGGGCCACAGAAATTCGTGTCGCCCAAACTGACGCCGAACGGGCTCTGGTATGGAAAGGCCGGAAAGCCGCGTTCGCCGCCGTTGGCCGGATCTCGCCCAACTATATTGTGCAGGATGGTGTCATCCCGCGGACTGCACTGCCGCGTTTGATGAGCGAGATTGAACGTCTGGGTGTGGAAGCAGGAATCAGAGTCGCCAATGTATTTCACGCCGGCGACGGCAACCTGCATCCGCTGGTGCTTTACGATCGACGCATCGAGGGCCAAGAACATGCTGCCGAAGTTCTGGCGAACCGCATCCTGGAGCTCTGCATCGAGGCTGGCGGATCTATCACCGGCGAGCACGGTGTCGGCGAAGAGAAAAAGATGATGATGTCGAAGATGTTTGCCGAGCCCGACCTCGAAACTATGCAACGCGTCCGGTGCGCGTTTGATCCGAAACAATTGGCAAACCCGACAAAAGTTTTCCCGCGCCCACGCCTCTGCGGGGAACAACCAGGGGAATACCATCCTCATCCTCTTGAGCTCGCCGGGGTCGCGGAACGGTTCTGATATGACACCTTTAGCTAACGCCGAGAACGCCGGAAACGTCGTGAGCGCCGGGAACGATGCTACCGGCACGGAGACAAGGGTGGCTAATCCCTGGGACCACTTGCGGACCATCGGAAGCCGGGACCAGTGGCGTGATGCCGGTCCTGAAGACAACGTCGCCGGGGTTCAACCCGCGATGTTATTCGAGCCGGTTAACGAAATCGAACTCGCCACGGCTTTGCGTTACGCGGATTCAGCTGGCCTTAGCGTCATTCCGCGTGGAAGCGGTTCGAAGCTCGGTTGGGGCAATCCCCCAAGCCGGGCGGACCTGGTGCTCTCGACCACCCGATTGAATCGAGTGATCGAACACGCTTCGGCTGATCTGACGGTCAGTGTGGAAGCCGGGTGCACGATCGGAACACTCCAAGATACGCTGGCTCAGCATGGACAACGTATCGCCATCGATCCGTTGTGGCCAGAGCATGCGACAGTCGGCGGTCTTCTTTCAACGAACGATAGTGGGACATTGCGGATTCGATACGGCGGCCTTCGCGATCTGATCATCGGCGCAACGATCGCTCTACCAGACGGCACCTTGGCTTCTAGCGGCGGCAAAGTCGTAAAGAATGTTGCCGGCTACGATTTGCCAAAACTTGTGACCGGAGCGCTGGGCACGTTAGGTGTGATTACTCGTGCGGTTTTCCGACTGCATCCGCTTCCCCATAAGGTGAGGTCGTTTACCTTTTTGCCGCGAGACGCTGCGGACGCTAACCGGTTGGTGTTAGCAATACAGGATTCGAAGCTGGCACACACTGGACTGCAGGTACGGTTTAACTCCGGCGCACAACCCGAGGTAGACGTTCGTTTCGAGGGAACGGACGCAGGACTAGCAGCCCAAACTGAGATGCTGCGGAAACTAGCGCCGCCTTCCACCGAGACTCAGTCTAACGAAGACGTCTGGCACGCCCGCCAACACCTCTTCGGAGCGAAACCGTGGAGCGGTGCCTCGCTTCCGCCTTCGCAAGCTACGGCGCGACAGGATGCGAAGCCGACAGCATCGACACCAGGAGATGCACCGGCCGCTCAGGATTCGCAACCGGCCGCCATCGCCAAATTCAGCGCTCTTCCGGCCTCGATCGCGAACACCTGCCAGCAACTTCGCGACTTGGCCGAGCCTTTGGATGTGCATTGGAGCGCGGTCGTTCAAGGAACCGGCCTGGGTTGGATCCGCTTGGGACCGGCAAAAGCAAATGCCATTCAACAAGTGTTGCAGAAGCTGCGTACCCAACTCGAACCGGCAGGCGGCTCGCTCGTGGTTCAGTATCGATCACCCGAGATTCCGGAAATCGAAGTCTGGGGGAATCCTGGCGACGCCCTGGCTCTGATGCTGAGTGTAAAACAACAGTTCGATGCCCGAAAAACAATGAATCCTGGGCGGTTCGTGGGAGGAATTTAATGTATAAGTCAGCAACTCAGCAGTCATTTCGTTCTCGTACTCGTCGTCGTCCTCGTTCTCGATTTCGGTCGAGCGGAGTGGTGGAGTATTGGAGTATCGGAGTGGTGAAATGAGCTCCGCAGGAACCGCGAGTGCCAAAGGTGAAATGCATCCCAACGGTGAAAACAATCCCAAACCGCTCAGTGCCTACGATGCGCATCATCCGCCCGCAAGCGAACTAATCGACCAATGCGTCCATTGCGGATTCTGCCTGCCGGTTTGCCCGACGTATATCCTTTGGAAAGAAGAGATGGATTCGCCGCGGGGCCGTATCTATCTCATGAAGATGGCGGCTGAAGGCGACGCCGCCATCAATCAAACCTGGGTAGGCCATTTCGATGCCTGCCTCGGTTGTATGGCCTGCATGACGGCCTGCCCATCCGGTGTCGATTACGGAAAACTGATTGAAGCCACTAGAGCGCAGATCGAACGCCGTTACGCCCGGCCATCATCGGAGAAAGCATTTCGCCGGTTCTTGTTTAGCACTTTTACGCACCCGGAACGGTTAAGTTTACTCGCTTTGCCGCTGCGTCTCTATCAGAAGAGCGGCCTACAGGCTCTCGTGCGGCGAATTGGTATCCCGAAGCTGCTGCCCAAGCGGCTTCAGGCTATGGAGACACTTCTGCCCCAAGTCCCGGCGCCGGAGAAGATTCCTGAGGTGATCCCGGCACAAGGCGAACGCCGGCGACGAGTCGGGCTGCTGCTCGGTTGCGTACAACGGGTGTTTTTCCCACAGGTCAATGCCGCGACGGCCCGGGTACTAGCAGCAGAAGGATGCGAAGTGGTTGCGCCCGCCGCTCAATCTTGTTGCGGCGCCTTGCTAGTCCACACCGGCGAAGAAAAACAAGCGGTTCAGCTTGCCCGCAGGACGATCGATCTGTTCGAGAAAGCAGAGGTCGATACTATCATCATCAACGCCGCCGGTTGCGGATCGACGGTAAAAGACTACGGATATTTGCTGCGGGACGACCCGGAATACGCTGAACGAGCAAAAACGTTTTCGGCCAAGTGCCGGGACATCTTGGAGTTCTTAACCGAGCTCGAGCCACGTGCGCCGCTGCGTCCGTTATCGACCAGCGCTTCGGTAGGCGACAAGCCGATCCGCGTTGCGTACCACGACGCCTGTCACCTTCAACACGCGCAACGCGTCCGGTCACAACCGCGCGCCGTGCTGGGCCGAATCCCGAACCTTGAA
>JAFAHI010000044.1 GCA_019237325.1 Verrucomicrobiota bacterium
CTGCCGGGCATCGGGCGGATATCGCGCGCTCTCGATCTTGGATGCGCTGTCGGCCGATCGACTTTTGAGCTGACCCGTTGGGCCAACGAAGTTATCGGGATTGACCTTTCCAGCCAATTCATTGCCGCAGCTCAAGCCATGCAAAAGATTGGAGAAGTAGAGATTCGGATCCTGGAGGAGGGCCAGCGGTCAACGGTTGTCACTCGCCGGCTGGACCCTCAGATTGACCGCTCCAAATGCCGGTTCTTCGTAGGGGATGCTCTGCAGGTTTCGCCGCAATTCGGCAACTTTGACCTGATTCTGGCAGCCAACCTGATCGACCGGGTGCCTCGACCGGCAGATTTGTTAAGGGAGATCAAGCGATTGGTGAAATCGGACGGACACGTCATCCTGGCTTCCCCTTACACTTGGCTCGAAGAGTTTACCCCGAGGGAAAACTGGCTTGTTGATGCGACCGTCACCACGTTGAACCGGATCCAGGCGACTCTGGAGCCTGAGCTGGTTCTGGTTGCCGCCAAAGATCTACCATTCCTAATCCGCGAGCACGCTCGAAAGTTTCAGTGGAGCGCAGCGCAAGCGAGCCTGTGGAAGAAGCGGTAGGGGGTGGGGCGGCTTCAGTGGACGGTAGTGGACCTAGTAGCTAGAAGACTGAGTGGACGCAGTGGAGTTGCTCAGATGCACCCGAGAGGGCGGCCATGATCTCGATTTTTTGGTCCACGGCGTCGACTTAGTCCACTTTGTCCACTCACGCCTTATCGCCGATACGCCCATTCGCCGTTTCGCCCGCTCGCCCCTATTTCTGCGGCGTGAGGTTGATCGTGGTCATCAACTTTGCATAACCCACCATAGACGCTTGCAGCACGTACGAGCGCCCAGCAATCATGTCCCGGGTAGAGATGGTGCCCACAAACTCCGATCGTTCACCGGGATTCACGATCACGTAAGCTGGAGTTTGCGTCACGGGTTGGTCATCCGTCCATTGAACGAGTTTCTTCCCGTTCGCATCCTGGAGGAGGAAGTCGTATTCGCGGCTATCGTTGAATAAGAGCGTCACTGCTTTTTTCGTTCGGTTGATCAGGACAATGCGGGCCTCAAACGACCTGGTATCCGGGAGTTTGATCGTATCGGGCGACAACGCTACCCGCATTTCTAATCCGTAAGCCACCGTTCCCGTAATAGGACCGAACGGATTGCCTTTCTCAGCCTTGGCGGCATTCGGAACCGCGCCCGCGCGCTCAGGCTTTGGACCTACGAATGGGACCCAGCGAGAGATCTTCTGGGAAGAACAGGCAGTGAAGGCGAGTAGGAGTAGGCTTAACGTCCTAAGGCGGAAATGCATCTGCTCCGTTTAGCGAAAGGGCTTCCTGGTTGCAAATTCTATCCTCTATAACGGTGTCGCTCCGAAGGAGCTCAACACACCAGACCGAATATGATTTGGACGCCCTTTAGCTTCCGAACGAGGCTGCTCTCCTTACCAGTCTGGCTCCTCCTAGCAGGCACAATGGCCAACGCAGAACCTCCGAAATTGATATTGCCAACGGAGAACGACGGCCTTTTGACCGGCGATTTCGCCGGGTTCTATCAGTACGTTCAGCGTGATTTCGAGGGGCAAGTCAGCCAAGCGTGGGAAGGCGGCCAGTACGGTTTCGTCCGCAACCCAAGACGCATCGGATCGCAAATCATCTACACCCGATTTCATGAGGGAATCGATATCCGGCCCCTACACCGGGGCGCTACCGGGGAGCCTGAGGATATCATCCATGCGATCGCCGGCGGAACAGTGGTTTACACCAATCCTGTCGCCGGAAGCTCGAACTACGGCCGGTATATGGTCATCGAGCATCATCTCGACGGTTTCCCTTACTACAGCCTTTACGCCCATCTGAACAGCATCACCGTCAATGTTGGCGAGTCAGTGAATCAAGGTTCGCCCATCGCGGTCATGGGTCATACGGGAGAAGGGATCGACAGGGAACGCGCCCACGTCCATCTGGAGCTGAATCTGCTTTTGAACTCCCACTTTTCAGAATGGTTTCCGGGGCATCGTGCTGCGGATATCAACCGGCATGGTATCTACAATGGGATTAATTTGGCCGGGATCGATATCGGCCGGTTTTATCTCGAGCTTAAAAAGAATCCGAGCCTGACCGTGGCTGCCTTCGTTCAACAGGGAGAACCCTGGTACAAAGTACTTGTTCCGATATCGCCGCGAATGGATCTGACCAATCGATATTCTTGGCTTTTGGAAGGAGAAACGGATGCCCCAGGTTGTGAGATCACTTTCGACCGGACAGGCTTGCCACTTAAAGTCCGCGGGTCCAGCGACCATGTGACCCAACCAACGCTAACCTGGGTCCATTCTTCGCCTTTCCCTCAGCATCTACTGACCAGAGGCTTAATCAGGAACCACGGATCGGAATATGTTCTCTCCCAGGAAGGAACGCAGTACATCGGTCTGGTTTGCGGTCTGCAGCGGTGACGGCTTTAGACCCGTCATCGACCCAGCGCCTGGAGGGGAGCCGCTTTTGACCGCTGCCAGACTGCTCGCATGATCACTCGACAAATTATGTCACTACGCAACGTCGTGTAGCAGGCGGCTCCCGAAAACGTCTCAGCGCGTGAATTGCCAGGGTGACATTGGAGCGTTCGAACCGCAGAACACAATCCTGATTGTTGCGACACCAGTAGCCGTTGGCGAGAGCCGCCTGCTGCATCACTTTGGGCCGTGCCATGATTTTTTCGCGCGATCATGCCAGGGGTGTCGCAATAGTCAAAAGCGGCTCCGCTCCAGGCATTGGTTCGATCCGGATGAGCGGGAGCTCATCCCTACCGTTCACTTCTATTCGGAAGCGAGCCTCCCGCGAGCTTGCGCTTGCCCTGTCCCCGAATCCCTCCTAAAAATCTCGGGCGCGTGAAACGGCTAGCTTTGCTCTTATTTTTTCTGTGCAGCCTGCACTCGGCATCGGCGGCGAATCGCCTCGATCCTTCGATTCGACAACTGATTGTTGGTATCGCCCCCGACTGGAACTCGATGAATGGCCAAATGCAACTTCTGCAGAAGAACGGTGATACCTGGACCCAAACCACTCCGCCAATCAGAGTTTTATTTGGTAAGAATGGACTGGCTTGGGGTCGAGGCGAGATCATCGGTTCAGGAGGAGGCCCCGAAAAGGTCGAGCGAGACAATCGCGCCCCGGCTGGGGTTTTCAAAATTGGGGTCATTTATACCTACGATCATGCGTTACCGCTAGGTGCAGACTACCCGTTTCACACGGTGACAGCCGCGGATGCCTGGATCGACGATTTGAACAGTCCTTATTACAACCAGCATAAGGTGGTCGATCCTGGCAACCCACCACCCTGGTACAAGAAGGCTAAAATGCGATTGGGGGATTTCGCGTACCACTGGCTTGTCGAGATCCGGCACAATTCTGATCCGCCGGTGCCCGGATTCGGAAGCGCCATCTTCTTTCACATTCGACGCGGACCGGCCCGACCTTCAGCAGGTTGCACAACCATGGCCGAACCGGATTTGGTCACACTCGTGAAATGGTTGCGCGCAGCTGACGAGCCTCATTATGTCTGCCTGCCGAGAGACGAATACCTGGCCCACTGGCAATCCTGGGGCCTGCCCGATCCGAAGGTCACGAGTTTGTTTTGAACGACAGTTGTTGGGGCGAGGCTCCCTCGGGCCTGAGGTCTTTCGCGAAGCGATTAGATCCATCTGTTGCAATCGCGTCGTTAGGCCGAAACGATCGCCGAGCCGCTTTGGCCGACGACTTGCCATCGTCGAACGCCCTCATTCTCGTACTCGTGTCTCGTCCTCGAAAGCGGTCGGTAATGGTCGCGCGTGAAACCACGGCTCGGCGCGCGTTTTGGCCTAGCAAAACCAACAGTTGATCCACGCTTTTGCTCTTCGTACAAATCGCTGGGTTATGCGGGAGCCTCGCCCTACCAAACTCAGGACTACTCTCGAGCTTCGCTCTACCAACTTTTCGGTTGAGGCAGCGGCAAGCCCATCAGACGATTAGGAAGTGTCTCATGTCAGTAAAGAAAGCAGCGCGCTGATCTTGGTTGGTCATGGTTCAACCATAAACCCGGACTCGAGCTCGCCGACTTTCGTTCACGCGCATGAGATCCGGGCTCGGCGCATATTCTCTGAGGTACACTGCGCTTTTTGGAAAGAGGAGCCCAGCCTGCGGGAAGTCCTAAGAATGGTGGAAGCGCCAGACGTTTACATTGTACCCAACTTTATCAGCGAAGGTTACTTTACGGCGAAAGTGATCCCACGAGAGTTGGAATTGAACGGAGCAATCACGATCAAGAACCATCAAACCCTCAGATATTGCGAGCCAGTGGGTAACGACCCCCGAATGACAGAACTCCTGCTTCATCGAGCCGCTGAAGTCGCCGGTGATGCGCCACCTCATAATACCAGCCTCGTCATTGTCGCTCACGGCACCGGCCTGAACGAAAACTCAGCTGTGGCTGCTAAACGCCAAGTCGCAGCGATCCGAGACCGAGGGATTTATCCGGAGGTCGTTGCCGCCTTTATGGAAGAGCCACCGGAGGTATCAGAATGGGTGAACCTGACTACGCAGACATACGTAGTTGTCGTCCCTTTCTTCATTTCGGACGGCCTGCACAGTTACCAAGACATTCCGGTGCTGCTTGGAATACAGAGCGAGAATTCCGCTCCGGCGAGCCAACAAGACGTCTTTCGTCATAACCCTTACGAACTCCGCAACCGTAAACTCTATTACGCTGGCGCTATCGGGACAGACCCGATGATGGCAGATATCATTCTGGATACCGTCGATCGGTTTGATCAACAGCATGATTGAACAACTGCTTGAGGAGTGCTTGCG
>JAFAHI010000013.1 GCA_019237325.1 Verrucomicrobiota bacterium
GGTGATAAGCGCCTTTGGCGTACCACTGTTCAAGAATACGTATGCCACCCGGCAAGCCTATCTGTTTAAAGATGGGAAATTGATCTGGTTCGATACCAAGGCGAGCACGGATGCACAGGCATCAGATGTGCTGAAGGTTCTGGCGAAAACTTCGTAAGCCGCGAAGCGGGAATCCTGGAGGGGAGCCGCTTTGGAACGTATACGGCCACCTCGCGATATTCGTATCAGCGTGTGATCCGTCCTAATGATGTTGCAACAGGCGGCTCCCGCTAATTACCCAGCGCGATGCAGCTATATGGTCCGGGTGTAAGCGAATCGAAGCCCACGTGTGAATACATTGCGTTGAGACGTTTCCGGGAGCCGCCTGTTTTCATGTCTTTTCAGCGCGATAAGCGCTGAGGCGACTGTCGCGAGGGCGGCGGGACACGGGCCAAAGCGGCTCCCCTCCAGGGCCCAAAACGCCTCCCCCCTTATTTTCCCAGCCTCTCGATCATCTGCTTCGCCAGCTTTGGCCCAATGCCGCTCTCTTCGTGCTTGAAGTAAACAAACGTTTCCTTCCATTGACCCAGTTGAGCTTCGACAAATTTCGCCCACCGGTCGATGTCGGCCGGTTGGTAATCCTCACGCCGTAACCTGAGGTAACCGAAATTAGCGGTCGCGATCTGGGGGGCGGCAAAGTCGCTGCTCTCATTGATGCAAAGGGCAACGTTGTGTTTCTGGAACAGTGAAAAAATAGAGTCGTCAAACCAGCTTCCGTGCCGGAATTCGAACGCAGGCTGAAGGTTCTCTGGAAAAGTGGCTAGAAAATCAGTGAGAAGAGCAAGGTCCATCTTCAGCGTTGGCGGTAATTGGAACAGGATCGGTCCGAGCTTCGGGCCCAAATCCGCGATGACACCCAAAAAATAATTCAACGTGTCCGCGCAATCCTTGTGTTTCGACCAGTGAGTGATCTTCTGCGGGGCTTTTAAGCCAAATCGAAACCCATCCGGTGTTGATTGGAACCAGCCTTCCAGGGTTTTCGGACTTGGGATCCGGTGGAACGAATAATTGATCTCTGAGGTCCGGAATTGCTCTGCATAAAAGCTGAGCATTTTCGCAGTCGCCAATTTCTCGGGATAAAAGGTACCTCGCCAGGCGGGGTATTGATAACCGGACGTGCCGACGAAGGAGGTCATGGGGAAATAATGGGAAGGAGTTCGAGGAGTTCAAGAAGTTACAAGGGGGCGAGGAGTCAGAATCCAGGAGTCAGGGGTCAGGAGAAGCCCGGCGTCGCGGTGCTGCCGGGGAGATGGCCTACCTTTTGAGAGTACCTATCAATCGGGGCGACCAGTTGGTTCGTTTTCAAGAAAGCCTTGTAGCTTGTTTAGTCCAGCGCGCCTCCTGGCTCATGGATTCTGGCTCTTCCTTTATTGGTCCTCTGCTATCTTTGCAGCGGTCCGCCGGATTGCTGAATACATCGCAACGATCACAATCACGAAGGCAAGGCCACCTAGGATCGCGGATGCGGACGAGAAATCATCGCCGACTACGGCGAGCGGGGTCTCGCGGCTAGTGCCAACGATCAGCGCCGCTAGAAGAACTCCGAACAAGCTTTCTCCCACGATCAATCCGGATGCGAGCAACACACCGAGGCGTTTGGCGATGGGTTCGTACGGCTTGCCGGAGACCCCACGCTCGTAAATCCATCCGATGATCGCTCCTAGAATGATCGGCGTCGTGGTAGTGAGTGGTAGATAAATTCCGATCCCGATAGAAAGAGGAGGTAAACGCAACTTGCCGGCCAGACCTAGCATTTCATCCACAACGATCAAGACTGCACCAACCGCTGCCCCGATGCCGATGAGTCCCCACTCTAATCGTCCCTCCAAGACTCCTTTTGCCAGGGTCGAGATCAGGGTGGCTTGAGGGGCAGGCAACGGTTGTGAGCTTACCGCGGCTACGTGTGGCGCTCCAGCAAATCCATAGGCTCGGTTAAGTAAATCGAGGATCGGCGGAATCACGACTGCTCCGGCCAAAACGCCCACCACCAAGGAAGCTTGTTGTCGCCAAGGTGTGGCGTTCACGAGCTGGCCTGTCTTCAGGTCTTGCAGGTTGTCGTTTGATATGGTGGCGACGGAGAAAACGATGGCCGTCACGAACAAAGAAAAAGCGACCAGAGCCGACGAACCTGCGGATCCCCGCTCAATTTGAGCGACCA
>JAFAHI010000477.1 GCA_019237325.1 Verrucomicrobiota bacterium
ACCCGCCGGCCCCCACGGATCCGGCCAGCAAGCCGCCGGCCACGACGGATCCCGCCAGCAATCCGACGGTCGACGAAGTTTCACCAAACGCAGATCCTGACGGCACGGTCATCGATCCGAATTTGACCACTTCGTTGAATGCGCAGCAGAAGCCTGAGAACGGCGGTATCCTCAGTCCGCCATGGCTCCTGCCTGTGCTCGGTGCGGGTGCGTTGCTCAGCATCGGCGTTCTCCTGCTTGTTGTCCGCGGTCGGCGTTCCTAATCATCGGAATGTCGCACTGCTGTGATTGATGATGAACCGGTGCCGGAAAAGCGGCGCCGGTTCATTTCTTTTTTTTGCTGATAACTGTAGCGCGACACGAAAGTCTGCCAGGCTGACGACATAAAAGTCTGCCGGAGGGGAGGAAGCCCTTTGTCTTCTTCCCCTCTTGGCACTTTTTCATCTTTTTCTGAACTTTTTGGCATTTTGTCAATTGCAGAACAGCCGCCCTCAGTGAGAGCAGCTGTTCTTTCGGCTTCGCTGGGGTGATCAATTAAGTTCTCGTTGGTCCAGAACCCGCTTCAAGAATGCCTTGTCGATGATCTTCACTCCGGCCTCAACGGCGTTAAACATGGCATCGTAGGCAATGTTGTTGATTTCGCGAAGAATTCCCTCAGACACTGCAAAGATCTCTGCAATGGCATCCTCAGTAAATATCTGTTCTTCAGTGCCGGCAAGCCTAAGATGGTGGCGGATGTATTCACCAGTCTGAACCTGTGTCAATCCCTCCAAGGCCAGTCTTAGCCGCAGGCGCTGATAGAGCGCCTCGTTTCCAACCTTCTTGAGAATGCTTCGCAGCCAGTGTTGCCCTAAGAGAAAGACACTGATTCCGGTGTTTCTGTCCATGTCGAGATTGGTCAGAAGGCGGATGTCTTCCAGGGTTTGCTGCTCCAGCAAGTGCGCTTCATCAATCACGATGACCAGCTGGCGTCCCGCTCTGATGGTGTCTTGTAGCTTCTGCGTTAGCTTTAGCGTTCGATGAGCCCACGCAACCGAGGTCTTGGCACCAAGCTCGTGGAGCAGTCTGGTGATAACGCCAGAGCTGCGCTGCTCTTGTCCAACGTATACGATACGGTACTTAGATGATGGCAAAGATTCCAGAAATCCGCGGATGCCGGTTGTTTTGCCCGTGCCGGCCCTTCCGGTGATAAGTGCCATAGAACCATCATCTAGCGTCGCCTGGATTAGCCTGAATAGCTGCTCAATCTGATCATATCGGTAGAGATTGGAGCACGAAAGATTCTTGGAGAAGGGCGTTGTTTTCAACCCGAACCATGCCATCACGCTCATTACTTTCTGCCCTCCTGCACTTTTTGCTGCAGATGCTGAATGATCACCCGCACATGCAAAGCTCCGCCTTTGGCTTGTATCGCTTGGTCCACAGCTTTTTCCACTACATCTCTTGCCAGCGGTGCAAACCGTACGAAGAATAGCTTCAGGCTGTCTAGCTCCTTCTCGAGCAGCTTTCGCTCAACTTTGCCGGAAACCAAATCAACGAATTCTGTTTGGCTCAGAAGATCAGTCCGGGAAACAGTTGGCAGCAAATTCTCCTGAAATGAGCTTGCTAGCTGCCTCAGGTAAGTCTTTGAACTTTCGAGAGGCTCGTATGCATCTGCAGATTCCACCTCTTGCCGCCTCTCAACATGCGATGGTCTCGATATCTTCTGCGCTACTTCCACAAAGGTTCCGTCGTGCCAAATCTCTACTTCATCGACCTGGTCAGGGTGCCACCTGACCTCGACTGATTCGCCGGCATACGACGGTGATACCTGGTAGTCTTCATTGTCGAGAACAATGGTGCTTGTGGCTGAGTGCACTCTCCGTTTTTCCCTGATCATCAGAGCTCGGCGAATCTCGTCTGCACACACATACCGCACACGTGACTCATCTCGATTCCAACGATCCACAGGCGTTGTCTTGATCTCGGAATGAACTTTACTGTGATACTCCTGCTCAACCCAAGCATGCAGTTGCCTGTTGAGGTCATCTAAGCTGACTATTCCGGCTCTTGCAGCTTCATCCAACCAGCTCTCCTTGAACGTCCTGAACCAGCGTTCGATTTTTCCTTTTCCCTGTGGACGGCGCGGCTTGCAGAACGAAAGCTCGATCTCCAGCTGCGCACACATGCTGTCCATGATCAACGAACGGTAGTTTGACCCATTGTCCAAGAGTAATTGGTTTGGCTTTCCTCGTTTTAGCAGTGCCTTGCTGAAGGCATCCACCAAATTAGGAAGTTTCTCGTCGAAGTAGAACTCCGCATGGATACAAAGTCTCGAAGCATCATCGATGAAGGCAATGAGCTTAGTACGCTTGCGCTTGTTCGGGTTCGTTGGGTCTGGCAACCACATCGCAAAGGAAGTATCAGCCTGCCACATCTCGTTTGCGTACAGGCATTCACGTCTTTGAAAATAACCGTCGCCACGCTCGAGTTTTTGTCTGGTCACACCTCTGTTTTTTAGCTGCCGCCCCAATGTCTGCGGACAGATTGAGCCTGGCTTGATGTCGTGGCTGCTCTCAAGCAGTTTCACGATTTGCACTACAGTCCGGTCTGTCCTTTCTCTGCGCAACCGAACCGCCTCTTCCAGCAGCTCTGCTGAAATGGCAGTGCAACTGCCTTTGTTCTTGCGCGGTTTGTTCATTCCGTCGCATAGTCCGGCGAGCCCAGCAGTTTTGTATCGTTGTATCCACCATCGCACCGTTCTGTCAGATACTTGTATCTGTGCACCGTCCGGCGCTCTGTGCAATTTAGTGATCGCTTCCTGTCTGGCTGCTTGCTTCTCCTCAGTCGTTTCAAAATGCCTGCATATCAGCGGTGCAATTACCCCGAATCGGAATAACGCCACCCTCTCTTGCTTTGGATTCATTTCAACCACTTGCAGTTCTCCTGTATCAGGGACAGCAAGTAGTCTGCAACGGCTCAGAAGAGCGCGTATTGCAAACTTTGTGGTGGATACCTCTGACCTGTATGCCTTGGAAATATCATTCCGGCGATCAGCCCCTCAGGTAAGAACTGGCCTGCAAGTTCGACTATTGCTCTCAAGTTGTTTAACCCGCGCCTCATAGCTGGAAGCTTTGCCTTGGCTGCGTTCTCGCATTTCTTCGATGCTACCGCCTGGGCCATCAATGCAGCTCCAGCTTCCACCAGCCTCCTTTGCAAGGTTCCAAGGCTGCTGCCCGCAGTCGCACAGGCCAGGTTCGTCCACCGCCAGAGCGTACTTGGATCTAGCGGATACCACACGCAGTGTTCATACGACCTGAACTGCATCAGGTACATCAGCAGCAGCGGAAGGATGGCGTCTAGACAATAGTGGCGATGCTTTGGCAGGTCAACGACAGGGCGGCTGATTGTCTTCGGGCAATTAGAGCACTGGAAACGCAGCACTTGGACCGCTATTCGTTTGCCCACCTCCACATACGGGTTCCTGGTGTACGATCCATGTCCTCCCCAGTCCCCAGGCTCGCCACAGCCGGGGCACACCTCTGGAAGAGATATTTCTAACACTTCTATTTCACTAACAACTAAAAACTTCTGGGGCCAATTCAGCTATCATCCGCTTTAGGTCCTGTTGTTTTTTTCTAAGCAAATTCATTCAACAGGACCACTCTTTTTTTGGCAAGCTTTCTCGTTCATTCCTGCCATATATTCGGCAGGTGTCTGCAAGCCCCAACAG
>JAFAHI010000658.1 GCA_019237325.1 Verrucomicrobiota bacterium
GAATCGTTACTGCCCTCCTCCAGGGTGTCGCCGGCGCAGCCGCTTTAGCAGCCGCTGTACCGGCGTTGGCTACTCCCTCCCTGCCGTACCCCACATACAGCGTGGGTCCGCAGGCCGATGGATCAATCGTGATGTCGACGAATCAGATAATCACTCCCGCTGGAACGCTGGTAAAATTGGGTACACCGACGCGCGGTAAGGCAATCGCGCTGAACCCGAACCCCAGCGCCCACAACGCTGCCGTGCTCGAGATGGGGGCCTCCTTCTCCATCCAAATCATCGATCTCATCAGCGGTCAGATACTGCAAAGCTTCTCGCCCGCAGGTGATACCAGCGGTTCGTTCCTCGGAATTGCCTACTCGGCCGATGGCACCAAGTTGTTATTCAGCCAAGATAGCAGTCACGTTACCGTTGCGAACGTTGATCCGACCACCGGATTGGTCAGCGGCGGCACGCAAGTCGCCTTGCCGTCACCAAAAGACATCGGCAATGCCTATCCTGGTGGTATTGCAGTCTCAGCGAACGGTACGACCGCGTATGTTGCGCTGAATGCGAACAACACGCTCGGCGTGATCGACCTGACCAAGGCTCAGCCAAAGTTGGTTAGAGAAATCAAAGTCGGCAACGTTCCGAACAGCATCGTGTTGTCCGGCAACCGCGCCTATGTCAGCAACGAAGGCGGACGCGTGGCCAAGTCCGGCGACTTCACCGATCTTTCCGACGGCACGCCAATCGTTTCTGATCCAAAAACCGACAGTGCCAGCACCGGCACGGTTTCAGTGGTGAACCTCGAGACGCTTAAAGTCGAAAGCAACATCAAAGTGGGTCTGCATCCCACCGGCATGACGCTGGTCAATGGCCTCCTCTATGTTGCGAATACTTACAGCGATACCGTCTCGGTAGTCGACACTACGAGCAACAAGGTGGTGCGCACGATCAATGTGGGCATCCCGTTGCCTGACACGTTCGGCGCCGAGCCGACGAGCGTCGCCGTCAATGGCAGCACGTTGTATGTGACCCTGTTCACCGTGAACGCGGTTGCCGTCGTGGATCTGTCCGACCCGAAAAAGAATTCCGTGTTAGGCTATATCCCTACCGCGTCAACTCCCAGCACGATCGCATTTGACCAGGACCGTAATCAACTCGTCGTTTCCAACAACAAGGGTATCGGTACCGACAGCATCACGGTCACGAATGAATATAAGGATACCGCTTACAATTCGCACCCGGATACCGGCACCGTGAATTACATCCCGGTACCGAGCCTAACCCAATTGGCTGACTATACCGCCCAGGTTTGGCAGAATAATCACTGGGACCTGACGGAGAACGTCCAGGTGGGTAAGAAATATGTTAACCCGCACGCGACTCCCGTCGCTATTCCGGAACACATCGGTGAACCTTCCCTAATCAAACATGTGTTCTTGATCGTCAAAGAAAATCGTACTTTCGATCAATTGTTCGGCGGTGTGACCACCGCTAACGGTAATGCATCACTTGCAGTATTCGGGCCGTACACGCCGAATCAGCACGCGTTTCTCCAGCGGTTCGCGACGCTCGATAACGTCTACGCTCCTTCCCGCCAGTCAGCGGACGGGCATCCCTGGATCGTCTGCGGTATTTCCGACTATGCTGACGAAAGCCAGTCCCCGGATTGGATCCGCAGCTACCCAGGCGGTAACGGGTATGATGAAATGATCAACACCCCGCGGGGCTTTTTGTGGGATGCAGCAACGGCGCAAGGTTTAACCGTCAAACTGTATGGCGAATGGAGCGGCTCACAAAACATCAACGGTAATTACTCCTGGTCGGATTGGTACGCCTACTCGCAGTACTTGGAAGGCAAGACCACAACTAACCCCACCACGATCACCCCAACCACCGACACCGAGACCAGCACGACGCCGTCGGTGATCGCGCTCCTGGATCCGCACTACCCAAGTTTCAATACCGGTATTCCGGATCAGTATCGGGTGGATTATTGGCTACCGATATTTAACAACCAGGAAACGAATCATACACTACCTGCGTTGACGGTTATCTGGTTGCCGGACGACCATACCTCGGGTTACTCCACCGGTTTCCCGATTCCGACTGCCGCTCAGGCCGACAATGACTTAGCCTTGGGCCGTATCGTACAGGCCATCACCAAGAGCCCTGACTGGGCGACGTCCGCGATCTTCGTTGAAGAAGATGATGCGCAGGATGGAGTGGATCACGTCGACGGTCACCGTCAGCCGGTCCAGATCATCAGCCCGTATGCAGTCCAGAGCAACGGCGCCGGTGATCACACCACCTACACGTCGGCCAGCATCGACCGCACGATCGAGCAAATCCTCGGTCTAACACCGATGACGGAATTCGATCTGGTGGCTTCTCCGATGCGCACCGCGTTTGTTAACACACCGGTTAACATTGCGCCGTATACCGTGCTGCCTCCGACGATCGCGCTAAACACGTTCCCGACCGCGACCGCAGACAGCAAGAGCGCAACTGGCAAGCTCAAAACCGCCTGGAACCAAGCTTCGAACGAAATGTTCAAAGCCAAGTTCGACAAGGCGGACGCAGTTGACGAAAACTTCTTAAATCACGTGATCTGGTATTCCACCACCGGCTTTACCCGCCCTTATCCGGGTGAGAACACGGTGTTGATGCCCAGTGAGCTGAAAGCTGCAGGCCGCAGCGAAGAGATCGAAGACTAAGATCGTACACACCGCGATAGGGACGAGCAGATGCTCGTCCCTATCGTTTTAATCATTCATCCAATCGCACTGGCGGCGATTTGGCCCTCAAAAAAGGTGGCACGTGCGTGTGACGTGTGATGGCCCAGCGCCTGGAGGGGAGCCGCTTTGGCATGTGCCCGGCCACCCTCGCAATTTTGTCTCATCGTTGGGGCCGCCGAAAACGCGTGAAAGCAGGCGGCTCCCGGAAATGCCAAAGCGGCTTCCCTGCAGGCGCTGGGCCATTACACATCACACGCACGTGCCAAACCATTCGACGACGAGGACGAGTACGACAAGTTGCAACGCGCAGCGAGCAGAAGAGTCAGGTCCACGTTTCAAACATGGAATACGGCGACTGAGACAACGAGGTGCCGCTTCTATTTGCGAAAACGCTAGGGTCGTCGTCTCGTGAACTTGGCGTTTGACCCGTGGTCGAGAACGCGGTTCCGCTGTGCAACAGAACTCAAATGAAAAAGATCGCACTACTTCTAGCTTTTATGTCCTTCTTGCTCGCAAATACTAAAGCTGGTACTCAGGAGCAGCTGGCAACCTACCGCCAGCAAATCGATTCGATTGATCAGCGTTTGGTAGAGCTCATCCAAGAACGCGCCCGCGTCGTGCAACAGGTGGGCGCCATTAAGCAAGAAGCCCATATACCGGTAACCGACACCGGCCGTGAACAAGTAGTGATCCAGAAAGCAGAACAACTCGGCAAAGACGGGCCGCTACCGCCCGAAGCGGTTGGCCGGATCTATCAGAAATTGGTCGAAGAAATGCGGAATTGGGAAGCAAGCTTAACGAAGAGTGAGAAGTGAGAGATGAGAAGTGAGAAGTGAGAGGCGGAAGCCTGGAGCGCTGCCCGGTCGGCTGAGCTCAGGGTCGAAGCCTCCCCGCGGCTGCGGAGACGAGGCCGAAGGGGTGGCCACCAATAGTGGAGCCAGTGGACTGAGTGGACCGAGTAGACGACTCCCCCTCCTGAACTGCGTTGCCTTTTGGCGCGAGAATAAAATTGGAATTTCCAGGGGCCGGGCTATCGTCTACAATCCCGTCAATAACAGGTTATGAGCACAGCCCTCGATGTAGTTCGCCAGGGTTACGCGGCTTTTGGTCGCCACGATATTCCGACGCTTTTAAAGTTAGTTGCCGACGAAGTTGATTGGCAAGAAATTTGCCCGGGAAGTTTGCCTTACTCTGGTCAGCGACGAAATCCTGCCGAAGTCGGCGAATTCTTCGCCGCTATCAATCAGGCTGAAGAGATAACCGTCTTCGAGCCGCGAGAATTCATTGAGGCCGGTGAAAACGTAACCGTACTAGGCTACTTAGAAGGTACAGCACGCGATACGGAGCAACGATTTCAGACCGAGTGGGTCCACGTCTTTACCGTGCAAAACAGCAAAATCACCCGCTGGCGCGGCTTTACTAATACGGCTGCGCGTTACGGGCATTAGCAATTACGGCCCGGGCCTGCTCAGAGGGATAGCGAAACCCTTCGTCCGGAGTATCTAACGCAGAGCCGGGCAGAGATAGATGGCCAACGAACAACCGCAAGAAGCGCAAAATCAGCCTTTGTGTCCTTTGTTTACTGACAATGAACTTCGAGCAATTTCGCGAAGATCTTTAGGCGGCCATTTTAGTAAGTTGTGATCTTCTCTTCAATCCCGTTTTTTTTGCGCCTTTTGTGCCTTTTGCGGCTATTCGGTTATATTTTTTCATGACTACGATCACCTCCGTTTCACCACGCATGGAGCAGTCCAAAGTGAATCAGCTGCTGGGTCCCGCGTTGAAGAGCCTTTACGATATCGAAGGTCATTTGAGAAAAACGACACTCGAGCCGGCGCTTCGCGAATTGATCAAACTGCGTGTCTCCCAAATCAATGGGTGCGCATATTGCATCATTTATCATCGCCGGGATGCGCTCAAGCTTGGGGTCGCCGAACGAAGAATTCATCTGCTTAACGCTTGGCGAGAAGCATCAGAATCCGAATATTCGGAGCGAGAACGCGCCGCCTTAGCCTGGGCGGAAGCGGTGACGCTAATCTCTCAGCATCATTTACCCGATGACGTCTACGCGGAAGCTGGCCGCGTTTTCTCGGAACAGGAGCTCGTCGATCTCAACCTCGCCGTGATGAGTATCAATTCGTGGAACCGCCTTTCCATCGCCTTCCGATACGAACCGGAACGCGACTGAAAGAGCTCACACTAAGGCACGAAGGCACAAAGAGAACAGAAATTTGAACAGGAAGGCCGCAAAGGCCACAAAGACAAACTGTGTAGAAGCCTACGATGAGCTGACCGTGCTCGCGGAATTTCCTGAGCTCAGCGGGATGAGACACAAGCTTTGACGTCAAACCTTCGTTGCCTTCGTTATCTTTTGCTAAGAATCTGTCCTTTGTGGCCTTTACGGCCTTCCTGTTCAAATTTCTGTTCTCCGCGCTCTTTTGTGAGATTTTTGCGTATTTTGTGCCTTTTCCCGGCTGGTTCATGTCTCCACCAAATCAGCCGTCGCTCACAGGTGAAAACTGTGCGAAATTCTGGTCAAAATCAGTCCGTTTCTGCGGTCTAGTCCGAACTATACGAGCTGAAGGTAATAACTTTCATACCTAGACGTATTATGAGTGAGAAATTGACGTTGCTCCGGCACAATTACTGCCGGTCTGTCGAGGTGGATGGTCCACCCGATTTCTTTCCCTTGGAAAGAGAATCTGCTCAAGGAAAAGCAGTCCTTGAGAAAAATCCAACTAGAGTTCAACAGTTGCAAAGGTTCAATCCCCACGGCCTGTTGCAAACGTATCGGGACGAACAAACCGGGGCAGAACTTCCGGTGTTCGTTGTCTTCAACCTGGAGGGCAGCAACCGGCTCAACGCGGAAGTTACCATGACTTCTGTTTCCACCGGTGCGGAGCCTGGAGAGTTGGCCAGCTTTCTGCCGCTAGAGAGAGCTCAAACCTTTGTGAGGAACATCAATGCCGCTAGGATGCGAGGCGAACGGTTCGCATTATGGGCGTCCGCTATTGCTGGAGTCGCCGGATTATTGGCATTTTTCTTGTCGCATAATCCGGGCGTTACACCAACCGCTTTACCGTTTCTGGTGATAGGGGTTTGGAGCCTTAGCGCGTTTCTGGCCTATCTGGTCGCCGAATTTCTGCTTAACCGGATCTATCCTTGGAAGAAACTGATCCTAAGTGCAGAGTTCGACGGTATCCTGCCGGCGTCGACCCGCGAAATCGCAGTGACTGCAAAACGCCGGTTCAGCAATCTTTACCTGATCGTGGACCAGCAAAAGCGGTGGCAAAGCACTCTTTTGCGCGACCCTGTGCCGCGCGCGTTGGATCCGCTTTTGATCGGGGAACTGAAAAAAGGCAGCCGCCGCCGCTTCTTTTTGTTAGATCAATTCGATTTAACGGCCGCGGAACAATACCTCGCCGACGAATTCGCGACGAAATAGGAACAAAAGAGCAGAAAAATCTCACGCAAAGACGCAAAGGTTCGATCAAAGATTCAATAGCCGATCACCTGGAGGGGAGCCGCTTTGGCATGTGCCCGGTCATCCCGCGATTTTGGTCTCAACGCTAATACGGCCGAAATGCGTGAAAACAGGCGGCTCCCGCGAACCACCCGGTGCGATGCATTGACTCGTGGCCTTCGGTTTGCTTAGACCCGAACCGTAGAGCTGCGTCGCGCTGGGTAATTCGCGGGCGCCGCCTGCTGCGACATTTTTAGGACGGATCACGCGCTGACACGAATATCGCGAGGTCGCCGTATACGTTCCAAAGCGGCTCCCCTCCAGGTGATCGGCGGGTATTGAATCTCTGATCGTGCCTTTGCGTCTTTGCGTGAGATTTTCCGTTCTTCCGTTTCTATGCATGTTCAATGGTAGTAGTGAGTGTCTGAGTTTGGCCGGTTGAACTGGCGCGGTAAGCCGCTTCGATAATATCGATCACATGAGTTGCGTGTTCTGGCGTCACCAGTGACGGTTTTCCCTCCGCAACCCAATCGACTAACTGCATGACGTCTTCAAAGACATGTTGCTCGGGTAGATCGCAATGGTGTTCGTTGATATGGGGTAGCAGCCATTGATTACCAATGTTCGCGTCTCCGGCAGCTCGGCGGGCAACCTCAGCACCAGGGTAATTAAGCGGTTCCCCATTGATGGTGAGGCCGACAATCGAGCCACGCGTTCCAAAATAGTTTCCGCTAAATCCCTGCGTTATTCTGCCGCTCGCGGTACCATGGGCAAAAGCAAAAAGGTTTTCTCCAAAATCTAAAAGCATCACCGTATTATCGTCCGCATCGCAGGTAACCATCTTGCCGCGGAATTCTCGTTCCTTGATCCGCGTGCCTGAGAGAGCGGTGACCCGCAAAACCGAACCCAGGATTCCGGTTAAAGCCGTCAACGGGTAGACCGTCATGTCGTACAACGGCCCGCCTCCGGGTTTCCGAAAATACCAAGACGGATCGATGTTCGAGAGGACATCGTTCCCCTGTCTTTCGCGTTCGTCCTCATGATAGGTTCCGAAAGCTGCGCCGCAGACCGCCCAGCAAAGCGTTCCGATGTCGCCTCGGCGGATCACCTCTTTGATGTACTGATTATGCGGCCTGAGCATCTCTCCGGGCGATGGCACCAGACGCAGGTTACGTTCGCGCGCCAGCTGGGTAAGCTCGCGCGCCTCGGCGCCCGTGGTGGCCATGGTCTTGTTGCAATGGATGTGTTTCGAGGCCAGGAGCGCTTCACGAACCTGTTCGAAATGGAAATTGATTGGCGAAGCAATCGTTACTGCGCTCACCTCGTCACACGCGAGCAGTTCCTGGTAATCGGTAAACCAGCGAGCGATCCCAAATTTGTCCGCTGCGGCACGGGCCCTGTCGGCAACCGGATCACAAATCGCCGCTAACGATACACGCTGCGCCACATCCCGTTGCACCAAATGACGGAGGACCCGCAATGCGATGGTTCCACCGCCAACGATTCCTAATCCAATTTTGCTCATGTTTGTCGGTTACTTAGACGGATTTTTGAATAGAAGCGAATGAAGGAACGGAAAAGCCGATATTCACCACAAAGACACAGAGGACACGAAGAAGAAGAAAAAATCTCACGCAAAGGCGCAAAGACGCAAAGGTAAGACGGAGCGAAGGATAGCCGCAAAAGAACGCAAGGAAAAAGCAAGCAAGGATATGTTAACCAATGTTTCCCGTAGGTCTAGGGACCTAGCACAGACACTTCTGGCAAAAACCCGATTTGGAATCTTCGCGTTTCTTTGTGGTTATTCTGGCTCTGTTTTACCTTTGCGGCTTTGCGTGAGTTTTTCCTTTCTTCGTGTCCTCTGTGTCTTTGTGGTCAATTGTTTTCCTATTAGCTGCCGTTTAGTTCCGCTCAAGCTTCCTGGAACAAGCATGACCAAGCCAAGAGTTCAAGGAACCGGTTCTTGAACTCTCATCCCGGTCATGCTTTTTCCAGCATGGTTCGCCGTACAAAGATCGGTCTCTGGAAGAGTATCGTTATCGGAAATATCATTTTTGCCGCCTGGGTGTCTGCCAGCCCAAGCTCACCGACTCCTGGTCACCAGGATAAGCTCAAGAGTATTGTGGATCGGGCCGTCCAACCCGTGATGATGAACTACAGCATCGCGGGAATGGCGGTAGGGCTTACTATCACGGGTAAAGAGTACGTCTTTAACTACGGGGTGGCGTCGCGGGCGACCCGAAAGCCCGTGACGAACGACACGCTTTTCGAACTCGGATCCATCAGCAAGACTTTCACGGCGACGCTGGCGTCGTATGCCCAGCGTACCGGCAGCCTCTCCTTGGCAGAGAAGACCAGCAAATATCTGCCTTCTCTTCAAGGCTCCAAGTTTGGAGACGTGACTCTCCTTAACCTCGGTACCCACACTTCAGGAGGTTTTCCGTTGCAACTTCCGGAAAGTATACGGACCGAGGATGAATTGATGAAGTACCTGGAGGCTTGGCAGCCCCGGTATACACCCGGGACCTATAGAACCTACGCCAATCCTAGCATTGGCATGCTCGGATTAATCACCGCGAAAAGCATGGGTGCGGACTTTGCCCAATTGATCGAGCAACGCGTGTTTTCTCCGCTTGGAATCAACAACACTTATATCGACGTTCCCAAGAACAAAATGGGAGACTATGCGGTCGGCTATACCGAGGAAGGCGATCCTACCAGAGCAACGGTCGATATGCTCTCCCCTGAAACCTACGGTGTAAAAACCACCGCCGCCGACATGCTTCGGTTCATTGAAGCGAATATGAATTCGGGGACGCTGGAGGAAACACTCCAAGGCGCAATTATCGATACCCACACCGCCTACTTCACGGCCGGAGTCATGACTCAAGACCTGATATGGGAACAATATCCCTATCCGGTCGACCTGAAGACTTTAGTAGACGGCAATTCACCGGGAATGATATTTAAAGCCGTACCGGCGACTCAACTAACACCGCCAGAGCAACCTCGGGAAGATGTTTGGTTGAATAAGACCGGCTCCACGAATGGTTTCGGCGCCTACGTTGCATTCATCCCGGTCAAACATTTAGGAATCGTCATTCTGGCAAATAAGAGTTACCCGATTGATCAGCGCGTGACCATTGCCTACCAGATATTAACCCAACTCAGCAGCGGCGCTCCAGCGCAGTAGCCGGTAGGGATGAGCTCCCGACTACGCCAAGCCTACGTCGCGGCTGCCTGCCTTTCTTTTTTGTGTCCTTTGCGCCCTTTCGCGGCTATTTATCTGCGACGACTTGGCGCGCTTTGCGTCATGGGCGTGAGATTTTGAGCCGATTTGCGTCACGATCGGTCTGTGGCTATGAGCACAACCTCGATTTGGACGGCGCTGCGCAATCCCACTTTCCGAACACTATGGCTGGCCAGCGTAGCTTCCGGTTGCTGTGTTTCTGCTCACGATATGGCGGCGACGTGGGTTATGAACACTCTGTCGCCATCGACGTTGATGCTCTCTTTATTATCCTCAGCGGCTTCGTTGCCCTTTTTTGCGCTTACCTTTCCGGCGGGTGCGTTGGCCGACACGGTCGATCGCAAAAAATTACTCATCGTGATGCATGGCTGGCTCGCATTATCGGCGGCCGGACTCGCAGTTTTTGGATCACTGAGGTTGCTGACCCCTTTGCTGTTGCTAATTGGGGTATTTCTGCTCGGCGTTGGCTTTGCCTGTAATGGACCGATTTGGGGCTCGGTGATTCCCGATGTTGTCAGTAAGGAAGAACTGCCTTCGGCAGTGACCTTGGGTGGTGTGCAGATGAATATTTCCGGGATCATCGGCCCGGCAATCGGTGGGTTACTTCTGCC
Source organism: Verrucomicrobiota bacterium (assembly GCA_019237325.1). Classification (GTDB taxonomy): domain Bacteria; phylum Verrucomicrobiota; class Verrucomicrobiia; order Chthoniobacterales; family JAFAMB01; genus JAFAVN01. The sequence goes on from JAFAHI010000658.1 coordinate 10,048, forward strand.
CCTGGTCGGAGCGAACGTTATTTTTGCTTTGAACGGAGCCGCTTTTCTTGTGGTGTTGATGGCCATTGCGCGATGGCGTAAGGGCCACATACGGTTCAGGGCCTCGACGGAGAGCATGCTCGAATCGTTCGTTGGCACGCTCCGCTACGTTCGATACACGCGTGGAGTGCAAGTCGTTCTGGTCCGCGCACTTCTTTTTTCGCTGCTGATCTCGGTGATCCCGGCTTTGCTGCCGGCCGTCGGCCTCAAGGCTCTTCATCTAACGTCCGCCCATCTAGGAATTCTTTTTACCAGTATGGCTGTCGGAGCCTTGTTAGGGGCCATATTTGTCGTGCCGCGCGCCCGGGAAAAGTTCACTCCGAACCAGGTCACAATCTTAGCCAGTCTGCTGCTCATTGTGGTCTATATTTCCATGGCTGCCGTCCGCCAGCTTGAGACCTTCATCGTAGTGGCAGCGCTTGCTGGTCTGGGCTGGACCCTAGCGGGGTCCGAGCTTTGGGTGGTTGCTCAGCAAGCGATGCCGGGCTGGACACGCGGCCGCTTGAATGCCGCGCAAATCATGGTCTCCCAAGGCGGTATCGCACTGGGCGGCTTGGCCTGGGGAAGTCTAGCGGCTTTCACTGGATTCGAATACACTCTCCTGCTGGCCACTTTGCTGGTGTGTTATAACCTGGCCATAACCGGTCCACTCTCGCTTGATTTCATCAAGTCGCTTGATGTGGAGCCGGCCACCCCGCCACCCTTGCCGGCTCTGGCTGAAACTCCCGACCTCGACGACGGTCCAATTGCTATAGTAGCGGAGATAACCGTGAATCAAGAAGACAGGAATCGATTCTTGGAATTGGCTCGCGATCTTCGCCTGATCTATCTGCGCAATGGCGCATCCAGCGTTCGCCTTTACGAGAATCTGACCGAACGTTCGATTTTCAGGCTGGAGGCAGTGGTAATGACCTGGCGCGAACATCAGCTTCTCTACCGCCGTTTCACTAAACCGGAACGCGAGATTCTAGATCACCTCTTGCGACTCCACACCGGCACAGAAGCTCCGACTTATCACTACGCGCTGATCACCAAACAAATTCTGGTTCAGAAATAGGTCCTTCGATCTTCTGTGTAGTTTTGTTTTTTCCTTCCGTTCCTTGCACTCTTTCGCAGCTCCCGGCCTGACTAACCTGTCCCGCCCGCCGTCAGGACTGTTTCTAGTTTGGAGGTTAGAACTATGTGGTTTCTACCTGCAGCCTTAATAATCTTTACGCTTCTAGTAGCGATTCCTCTCAGAACAGACGATTTCTCCACCCTTCCTTTTCCGTGAGATTTGGCATTTGTAATCTGTTGCTCTGGCCATTAATCTAACACCAACAAGCGGTACGGCTGGGCCCAGTCCTGCGCTGTACCTTTCAACCCAACTTTCTGGAGGCTCAATTATGCCGAAATATTTGACGGTGGCATCGTACACCGCCGAGGGCGCAAAGGGCTTATTGAAAGAGGGCGGTACAGCGCGGCGCGCTGTTGCTGAAAAGATGATCAAAGGACTCGGGGGAAAGCTCGAGAGCTTCTATTTCGCCTTCGGCGACAACGACGCTTACGTGATCAGCGAAGGACCAGATAACGTCACCGCGGCTGCTATGTCCCTTGCCATCAGCGCGAGCGGCGCGATCAGAACGAAAACCGTTGTGCTGTTGACACCCGAGGAGATGGATCAGGCTTCGAAAAAGTCCGTGAAATTCCGGCCACCTGGCGTCTGACCGGGAAACGCTCCCGGGGCCGCGGGCCGACGATCGCCGCGAAGAAAACGGAATTAAACAGGAAGGACGCAAGGCTACGAAGACGGATTCTTAAGAATCCGTTTTCGTGTTCTTTGTGATCCTTCTGTTTAAATCTGTTTTTTTGTGCTTTTTGTGCCTTTTTGCGGCTATTCCTTTACCATGGCATACCCCTATCAGGACCGAACGAAATCGATCCACGAACGAGTGAAGGATCTTCTGGGCCGAATGACCATCGATGAAAAGATCGCCCAGATGCACGCTTTCTGGCTGATCCTTTCGGAAGATGGTCATCATCAGATGCGCGAGAACGATGAATTCACTCGCAGCACTGATCCGGGCCGGTTGCAGCGTTTGTTGGGTTATGGTCTCGGTCAGATCACTCGGCCGCTGGGAAGTCACGGGGTTGATGCCCGCCAAGGGGTTCGGGCCCTGAACCGGCTACAACAATTTCTCTGTCAAGAAACCCGTCTAGGGATCCCGGTAATTTCTCACGAGGAATGTCTGAACGGTCTGATGGCCCGCGGATCAACCATGTTTCCGTCTGCTTTGGCGTATTCATCGACCTGGAACCCGGATCTGATCCAAAAGGTTGGAGAAACTATCGGGCGTGAAGCGCGGAGCATCGGATGTCACCAGGGGCTTGCCCCTGTGTTGGACGTTTCCCGCGATGTACGTTGGGGACGAACGGAGGAGACCTTTGGCGAAGATCCGTATCTGGTGGGTGTTTTGGCAACTCGTTATGTGCGCGGCTTGCAGGGCCAAAACCGGGACTTTCTCGCTACCTTGAAACATTTCGCCGGTCATTCGTTCAGTGAAGGCGGGCGCAATCACGCTCCCGTGCATGTCGGCTGGCGCGAATTAAACGATATTTTTCTGCTGCCATTCGAGATGGCGGTTAAACAGGCTAACGCCGGGGCGGTTATGCCGGCCTATCACGATATCGATAATGTACCCTGTCATGCTTCCGGCCATTTATTAACCGAGGTGCTTCGGGACCAATGGGGGTTTGATGGTTTGGTCGTGGCAGATTATGTGGGAATAAGTCTTCTCTATCGAGATCACGGAGTGGCTGCAGATCCAGCAGAGGCGGCCGCCCTCGCCTTCAACGCCGGACTCGATATCGAACTACCCGGTGAAGATTGCGCAGTCCATCTCAAGACCGCCCTGGAACGGGGCCAGATCACAATCGACAAAGTCGACGAAATCGTTGGGCGGGTGCTGACAGAAAAATTTCGTCTTGGTTTGTTCGAACATCCGTACGCGGATGAAGAAAAAATTGCTCTACGCACTCCGGAAACACTCGAGGTCGCCTACGAAGTTGGCCGTCAGTCGATCATTATTCTCGAGAATAACGGGATCCTGCCGCTCGAACCAAAACGAGCGAAACGAATTGCATTGATCGGTCCAACCGCAGCCGACCCGATGGCTCTATTGAGCGGTTACAGTTTTCCTGTTCACCTGATCATCAACGATATGACGGAAACGGCGGATGATATCGTGACACCGCTGTCTGCATTGCGCAAAAAATTTGGTACTGCCAGCGTTAGTTATGCACAAGGTTGTCCAATCCTCGAAGAACGCCGGGCTGGCGCCCCGGTTTTCCCTGGGGACGTTACTAACAACAGCACGGATATAGATCGCACGTCGCCAGTTTCGCAACGACTTGATCTAATTCCCGCGGCGGTAACCAACGCACGAAATGCTGATGTCGCGATCGTGTGCGTTGGTGATCTAGCTGGGCTGTTTCAGACTGGCACCGTTGGTGAAGGGTCCGATACCGACTCACTGGCTTTGCCAGGGGTGCAACAGCAATTACTCGAAGGGGTGGTCGCAACGGGCACTCCGACGATAGTCGTACTAACCGGCGGCCGTCCTTATAATATTGGAGGATTAAAGTCGCGCGTTGCGGCGCTGGTGATTGCCTTCGCGGGCGGACAACGAGGCGGCCAAGCGTTAGTCGATGTGCTCACTGGGCAAGCAGAACCAACCGGGCGACTAACTGTCTCTGTGCCGAAAAACGCCGGCGCTATGCCTTACTTCTATAACCATAAACTGAAGAGCGCCGGAACTCCGATCGCTCTGCATTTTGGTAGCCGGTACCCGTTCGGTCATGGGCTTTCGTATACGCGCTTCGAGTACCGTGATCTCAAGGTCGCGCAAGATCCGATTGAGATTGAAGCCGGTGAAATCGTTATTTCGTTTGCATTGAGCAACACCGGCGAACGACCGGGAACCGAGATTCCCCAGCTTTACATCCGCGATGGTCTAGCCTCAGTGGTACGCCCGGTGCAAGAACTCCGTGCCTTCAGTCGGGTCAATCTTCGCCCAGGTCAAACCGCCGAGGTAACTTTTCGGATACCCGTCGACATGCTAAATTTCACCGGCCTATTAGGCCAACGAGTTATCGAGCCCGGGGTATTCGAACTACAGCTCGGCGCTTCGAGCGCCGATATTCGGTTGCGCACAGAAGTGACGGTTGCCGGTCAAACGCGGATATTAGGCCGGGAGTGGCGGATGGAGAGTTCTTCTGAAGTGGTGATCGCGGAGGAGACTAAGAAGGTGATTGGTGATTCGTGAGTGGTGGAGTCCCTTCGGGACAATGGCGCTGCTCTAGTTACCAATTTACAAAAGGGTGCAGAAACGCGTTGGCGATAGATCAAGGCGGCGACACCCGTGCAAGCTAAGAACGCCGAATGCAACGCCCCGTACGTCTCACCTTTCAGTTCTCACCGCTCACGTTTCAGAAAGACTCTCCCACCATCTCCTCGCTCTTCTTCCAGAGCGCTGCAGCGTTGGTTGAATCTAGCGCATAGCCACGGACACCTTCGCTGACAGGATTGAAGACGACCTCATCTGGTACGACTTGACTGACGTGACAGTTCTCGCAGTATTTGCCACCGATCTCTTCAGCTGGAGCAACTACCCCAGCCCACACGGATGTTGCCGCTCCCTGTGGGACCGTCTTCCAGGACAAGGGTCCTCGACCTTCCTCGACAAGCTGTTTATTGATTTGTTCTCTCAAACCTTCCAGATGGGCCGGATCCATGTAACGGGTCAACTCGGTCTGTATTATCCCAGGATGCACGGCTGCTGCTCGTATACCCCGTGCGCGATGGCGTTCATCGAAGGCCACTGCAAACAGGATATTCGCAGTTTTCGATCGCCCATAAGCAACGAACGGCTCATAAGGGGTTCGCTCAAAGTTCGGGTCATCCAAGTCAACTTTGGAGAAACGGTGACCAGCGGAGGACACGTTGACTAGGCGGGCGCCACCTCGCAGCAACGACGCAATCCGGTTAACCAGAACAAAGTGGCCAAGATGATTAGTGCCAAACTGCCGTTCGAAACCGTCCGCGGTATGCTCGAAGGGCGTTGCCATTACGCCCGCATTTGCGATGACTAAATCGAAGGGGTCACCCTTGGCGATAAGTTTATCGGCACAAGCGCGAACACTTTTCAGATTTGCCAGGTCGAGCTCGATCAATGCAAAACTTCCGCCGTTTGCGGTCGCATCCTTTCGGACTTGCGCAGCAGCGCCTTCTGCCTTGGGTAAGTCCCGAACCGCGCCGACGACGTCTGCGCCGTGGGCAGCCAAGGAACGAGCCGTTTCTACTCCGATCCCAGCCGAGACACCGGTCACTAAGATGCGTTTGCCATGAAGCTTCTGGCCGGAGAGAACCTCGTCGGTGGTGGAAGTCGCGCCAAATACGTTTGCCATTTTTTACTCCAGTTGATAAACCGATCAATAAACGGAGAGTGTCTCCGTAAACGAAATAAGGTGAGACACTCTCCGATTGCAAATGGTTTCTTTATGCCGGCCAACAAGCAGCTAAAAACTCCCCGCAAACCGCGGGCCGATGCCCAACGTAATCGGGCGCGCATCCTGGAGATTGCCAAGCGTGCGTTTACCCGATCGGGAGCGAACGTTAGTCTGGACGATGTGGCGCGGCAGGCGCGGATTGGCGCCGGGACTTTGTACCGCCACTTTCCTACCCGCGATGCGCTACTTGAGGCCGTTTACCGCATCGAAGTGGAGAAGCTGGCGGCGGCAGAACGCAAGTTTGCGGAATCAATGCCTCCGGTTGAGGCGTTGCGCGCCTGGATGTTGCTTTTCGTTGACTACATTGGAACCAAACAACTGATCGCCCCTGCCCTGAACAATATGGTAGGCGGACCGTCAAAACTATTTGAATCGAGCGGTAGCCAGATCAGAGGAGCCATCGATACCCTGGTGAGACGCGCGATCAAAAACGGCGATATTCGTCCCGACCTCGATCCAGTCGATCTACTGCGGGCTCTGATTGGTGTGTCGAACGTGGCGTCCGGACCAGATTGGGTCCAAAGCGCGCGAAGACTTGTCGACATTCTGATCCTTGGTTCGCGTCCAGTG
>JAFAHI010000696.1 GCA_019237325.1 Verrucomicrobiota bacterium
ACGCTAAGACACCGCGGGCACCGTGGGAAATCGAAGCCTGGTCGGCCTTCATGGAAAAACGCGGACCGGACAGCGACGCGGAAACGCTTGCACTCTTTGCCGAATACGTGGGCCAACATTCCCAAACCCGTGAAGACATCAAAACCTAGTTCGAAGCCGCTGAGCTCGATGACTATGCCAGCTTTGGAGGAAAGCCGTAAATCCCGCGCGGCAGCATGAGTGCGGTCAGTGTCTTCCGTCAGTGAGACATGGGAGTGAAAGAGGTGGGCACCTCTCTGGTGATCCACGAGGCACCAATCGCCACCTGTGACGTCGCCTCCTCATATATTGTTACTTCACGGGCCTTTTCGTCGACGACAATTTCAAGCTGGTCGTACTTAGCAAACTTCAAGGCGTCGACGACCGTCTCGTATTTGGCACCTATGTCCTGAGCTTCTTGGATCATCGCATCGGTCAAAGTCTCAGCCGAACGTTTCTGGGCACCACACAAACTGCCCACTTCAGAACGTAGAAACACCCGGCCTGAAACCGCTGAAGTTGCAGGGCAACGGTTTCGAAGGCCTCCGTGTTGCCACTGTCGGTGGCCCAAGCTCGAAAACCGAGAAGGAATGAGCGGTCTCGAGGGACTGCAGAGCGAAAATAGATGACGGCTACCGAGTCAGTGCCTCAGGAATTTGTTTATTTCTCGTCTGCCCAACCGTCTGCTTAGGGAAAAAGGATCGTTTTGGAATCAGCCACGCAGGAGAGGTCGAATATTTAGGTACTGTGCTGAATGAACGCACCACAACTGGCTCGCACGACGAGTTGCGGATTGGACAGCAGCGTTATCGGCGGCAGAGTCGGGTCCGCCAGGCGGCTCAGCATCGCCCGAATAGCATTGGCCCCCATCTCACGAAGGGGTTGAGAGATGGTTGTCAAGGGAACGCCGAGCAGTTCCGCATACTTCAGATTATCAAAGCCGATAAGGCGTACATCATCCGGCACCCGAATCCTGGCTTTGGCTAAGGAATGCATCAACTGAGCCGCGGTAAAATCATTCGCGCAAATGATTCCGTCAATCTTGCCACCCGCCGTTAACTCTCGTACAAACCCCGTATCTGTCGGGTCACCGACTCGGTAAAAAGCTTTTGGAGGTTCCAAGCCGGCTGCAAAAAAGGCTTCGCGAGCTCCGGCTACACGCGCCGATACTGTGGGAGCTGAAAATGGGCGGGCAATAAACGCAACTCTCCGTACCCCAAGCTTGATCAAATGTTCACTTGCCAAGTAGCCGGCCATGACATTGTCGATTCCGATCAGATCCAGGTCACTACGAAACGGAAAGGGGACGAGATCGCGATCCAGCAACACAACAGCAACCCCGGCCCTTCTCAGTTGGTCCACGATTCGCTTGCTGACATTGTCTTTGTCGGGAGCGAATTCAAACGGCGCAAAGAACACACCTCTCACGGATCGATCGATCAAATGCCGACAGGCTTCGTCTGCATCCTTGGCTGTGAGATCTGCTCGCTGCCTTGCCTGGGCGCTACTGGCCCATAGCAAGCTGTAGTCGTTAGCTCTCGCCAGGGCCGCAAGTTCCCCACAAAAGACTTCGAAGATTTCTGACAGTTCGGGCAAGAGCAATCCAAGTTGGCGAGCAACTTCCGCCTCGGATGGCTTAGCGCCTTTCCTGAGAAATGAGCCGGCTCCTACTCGCCGATCGACCATTTCCTTGGGATTGTAAATCACGAAGCGCACGCGCAGCAGTAGGCCGAGAGACACCAAACCGCCGCACCAGTTGCATCTCGCTCGGCAATCGCTGGGTCGCGTTATACTGCCCTTCTGCGATCTCTGCCAGCAACGTCCGATAAACTTCGCGATGCTTCGGGACTCTTTTCACAAGGGAGTAGTTGTTGAGGTCATCGGATACGACGGCCAGACCATCTACCAGGAACCCGCGGATCGTCCCCGTATGAAGCAACTCGGGGAGACCACACAGCTTGTCGATCGTTGGCTTGACGGGCCGTATCCCTGCGGTCTCCAAGCCGGCGAGCCTGCAATCGTTGCTGCGGCCTGCGACACAACCGTCGTCACCCAATTTCGGCCCGCCGATCATGTCCTTGGCGGCTCCGGCGCACCCTTAATGCAATTTCTGGATTTCGTTGCTTTCCGCGACATCGGGCCGGTCCTGACATTGAATATCGGCGGCATCGCTAATTGCCAACTTGCGGATCGCGATCGAGCCCGAATGATGGCGTTCGACACAGGCCCCGGAAATGTAATGATTGACCATGCGGCGCGAGTTCTTTTAAACAAACCATATGATCCTCAGGGGGCAATCGCAGCATCGGGCGAGATTAATGAGGAACTTGTCGGCAAATTGCTCCAGCATCCATGCCTTCATCGGCAGCCGCCACGAAGTGCGTGGCGCCTTGACTTCGGGTCAAGTTTTGCTGACGAGATCCTAGCAGCCCACAAGGACCTCAAGCCTGAAGATCTGCTCGCCACCTTTACCGAGTTCACAGCGGCAACTATCAGCAAGTCCATTGCGGACCACGTTCCGAATCTCGAAGACATCTCATTGCTAATAGCAAGCGGCGGCGTCGTAAAGAACTCCTTCCTTATGGGCCGGCTTGCGCAATTGCTGCCGAAATCCTTGCGCCTGACAACCTCGGATGAATTTGGAATTCCTCCCCAATACAAGGAAGCCATCAAGTTCGCGACACTGGCTTATGCGACGGTCAGTCAGCTCGCCAACAACATTCCTGCCGCAAGCGGCGCGTCCGGCTTCACCCTTCTTGGAAAGGTAGTATTCCCTCCACGATTGGCCAAAACAAGTTCGATTACCTGATAATAGAAATGAAAGATAAGACAAGTTCCCTCGTAATAAGTTCGGCGCTCCTGCTTAGTTTGACGGCTCCCTTCACCGCTCTCGCACAGAAGGACCACAAGCTGGAAGTGTTTTCCTGGTGGACTTCCGGAGGTGAAGCCGCTGCTCTGAATGCGCTTTTCCAGGATTACAAAGAACGTGATCCCGGTGTGCAAATTGTTAATGCAGCGGTCGCTGGCGGCGGTGGATCCGCGGCGCGTCCGATTTTGCAGACCCGGCTCTCCGGCGGTAATCCGCCCGACACTTGGCAGGTCCATCCCGGCTGGGAACTCCTCGGGCAGTATGTCGATGCGGGCTATTGTGAACCATTGAACGACATTTACCAATCTGAGGACTGGCTGAAGGTTTTGCCGGGCAAACTGACAGAAATGGTAAGCAAGAACGGCAAGCAGTGGTGCGTCTTGACTGGTGTCCATCGCGGTAATGACCTGTGGTACAACAAAAAGGTTCTCAACAAAGCTGGCATCAAAATTGGGGACAGTCTTGGTATTGATGAGTTTCTCTCTGACTGTGAGAAACTCAAGGCAGCGGGCATCACACCACTTGCAATCGGGGATTCCGGGATCTGGACTAATGCAGAACTTTTCGAGAACACACTTGCCGGCGCGGTAGGATCGGCCGGCTGGGAAGCGCTATTCAGCGGAAAGATGGCGTTTGACGATCCGAAGGTGAAAAAGGTCGCGCAGATCTATGCCAAGCTCATTCAATACGAAATTCGGATCATGCAGCTCTCAGCTGGGACCAGGGGTCAAGGCCATGATGGAAGGGCGCTGCGCTTTCTGCCCAATTGGTGATTGGGCACACGGAGAATTCGTCAAAGCGAATTTAAAAGACAATGTTGATATTGGTTGGGTCTCCCATCCCGGGACCGACGGTCTCTTCATAGTTGTGGCCGATGGCTTTACCCTCGCCAAGAGTGCGCCTCACAGTGCAGACACTATCCGCTGGCTAAAAAGCATCGGCAGCAAAGAGGCTCAAGAAGCTTTCAATTTGCTGAAAGGATCCTCCCCGGTCCGTCTGGACGTGGACAAGGGTAAATTCGGTCCATACCAGCAGTGGGCGATGAAATCTTTCGCATCCGATGCTTTGCTGCTCACTTGTGTGCACGGTGGCGCTGCCCCCGCCGCCTATCAGCAAGCCTTAAACGATGCAATTACTCAATTCGTGGTCGACAAGAATGCCGATGCTTTTTGCTCAGCCTTAGTGCAAGCCGCCAAAGACTCAGACATTGCGAAATAGGGCATCCGCAAGCCTCGTGCATTGCGGGCTAGAAGACGCTGATAAAAGGCCAAACAGAGCAGCCCAGGGCTTTAGTGCTTCGCCCTGAAGCGGCAACCCATCGGGGAACCAACCCCAGGAGACTTACCAATGAAATCCCAGGCGCAACCAGTTGACAGCGGAGCTCCGGATCCCGCCGCGACTACGTTACAACCTGCATCGGTAGCCATTGCCAAGGCCCCACATAAGCGCCGGTTCTCTGACTATCTCCTGTCGCCAATCATCCTGTCCCCCACGATGATCTTGATCGTGATCTTCGTGTACGTCTTTATCGCTGTTACCGTCTGGGCTCGCTTTCGAACTGGCACACCTTAAAGGTTGATATCAGAAATGGACGGCTTAGAATTGCAGCGTCTGGCGAAGATTAACAAGCGGGTTCCGATCGTGTTTGTCACAGCTCACGCGAATGACATCGAAGAGAAGCGGGCGATGGAGGGAGGTGCGGTAGCTGTGCTGCGCAAGCCAGCCAGCGAGGGGCTGCTAGTCAACGCCATTGAGGCGGCACTCGGCCGATCCGGCACAAGCTAATTTAATTGGAATCTCTCCTGCAAGACACAGGCGCTCAGGATTGACGTGAGCACCGGGTCCCATCCGACGCGATCTGCGTTTGACATAGCGGGCAATTCGTCGAGCAAGGCGACGACGTTCTTCTGGTTGTAGAACGGCATTGAGGCGAGCGCGTCGCCGCGCAGGGTGTCTTGCAGCATTTGATGAAAACGCTCGGTTGGCACGGTGGTCACCGGCGGCGAAAGGAACGGATGTTTCTTTGGGCCACCATGATGGCAACAGCGGTCTGGATTTCCACACCCGCGGTAAGTCTCAGATAAGGGATCCGTAAATGGCCGCCGGCGCCAGTTGCCTGATTTCTCTAAGCAGTCGCAGCCGAGCGCTCGAGCCATGGTCATTGGTTGTTGGCATCGTTTCACCCACTACGCCAACGGCGATTTCCGCTTTGCCGACAGGGTCGACTCATTGCCACAAGATTGTGAGCGATGATGCACCAGCCAACGTGTCTTTCAAATCCGATTTCACCCTTGTAAAGGGCTCGCTGCATCCCAAAGCGGTGTTTGAGCGTGCTCAGGCGCGCTTCAGTACCTGCTCTCCAACCCTGACCACGCCGAAACCAGCGCTGTTTCTGTCGCGCCACCCGACTAAGGCTTAAACGGCCATAGATCAACTTTTCTAATCATCTGAAATATAGAATCTTATGACTCAATGATTTAGAAGTCCCGCACTTTTCACGCACTTTTGCTGCCCTGAGTTCAAAGTCTTCGAAAGCTTGCAGAAACTGTTCAACTCTTTCGGACGGTCAAAGGACGACTTGAGTGGAATTGCGCAACCGGTCATACTCCGGCGCCTGACAGAGGACGATTTGATCAACCTTCAACATACCGTGGGCAACCACGAGTCAGAGCTGGGGTGGGACAGGCTCTCGCAACGAATCAAGGCTTTAACCCTCTTCTTGACCGCCATGGTAGGAAATAAGCCATGGGAAACACCAAGGAGAAGAGGAGAAAGATTCAAGTCATCAGGGAACCAGACCACGTCAACGTGATCTTTCTGACTCCAGAAGCAGAACATTGTTATTTCTGGCTATTGAGAAGAGCGATTGCCTTTGCTCAACAGAATAGAGTAACCGAAAGGCGATTTCTGGAAGATGCTGCAAGAACTTTCAGGAGGCATACGAGCATTGAAAACGCGCATTGCGAATCGGAGCGTGATCGAAGATCGAAAGATCAAAACGAGTGGCGGGACACACTCAGAAATTCTGCGTCCGCTCTCCAGATCTGCCGCGAAACACACCGGTGACGCTAACTGAGACAGACCGAGGCTAAAGAGATTCAGGTGATGGGTTTCAAGTCCACCTCCTTCCCGTCGCCTGGATCGGTCTTCTTTGGGCGGTCACTCCTGAAGTTACAGGAGTTCTTCGAATGGTCGACGCCAGTAAAGGCAATTCAGATTGCCTTTCGTTGCCTCCTGAAAAGAATCTCCTCTCGAAAGGGCAATCATTATTTGTTCTGTAAATGCCCCGATTCGGAGATTCGCTGCTTCCAGTTGGGGCATTTTCCTTTTCTAGCTTGCCTGCCTTGGTTGCTTCTTGATACTCAGGACGAGTCTCCAAAGAAATTCCTAAATCCGTTTAGTGCCGGATCGAGTATCGTCTGCTTTGATCCGGCATTTTTTTGTCCGAGCATTGGGCGGAATCCGACGCTCATTTTTTGTCTTGGCATAGTCTGCGAATCGGGAATAAAAACCCACCCTCTGGGATCTTAACGGAGCTACGGACATCGCTGAGGATTCTTTCTGGCGTGACCAAGCTGCCGACATTCGTCATACCTACGGTCCAAAGAAAGAACATTAGGCGATAACCTTGGCCCCTGATTAGACTTGTGTTCGTGGCTGTAGCGCCAATCCGCTGATTACAGGCACCAGTTCGCCGGGAACGAACAGTAGGTCGCAGCGCGCGATATCGGCCATGCGCTTCGTCCCCGCGAAGGTGAGTCGATCGTCACTTTCTGCCGGCCCGCCCGGAATGCGCGAGAAGATCGTATTGCGGCGTGGCGGATCGCTCAACTGTCAAGACACTCGGGGATTTCTCACTACCGCATTGTTGATTTGCTTGGTTTGGAGTAATCCTAATTCCGATAACCAATGGTAGACACACAGTCTCTTTCTTCCTGGAACGATGGCGCAGTCAAATCCGCTATTCTCGACTTTGTCGCGCGCATAACCAAGGAAGGCTCAGCGGATTTCGTGCCGCCGGCAGAGCGCATCAGCACGTTTGACATGGATGGCACTCTTTGGTGCGAGCGACCGCTTCAAGCTCGCATATTTGCGGGAGAACGGCTTCAAGACCTACATAGTCTCGGGCAGCGGGATCGAATTCGTTCGCGCGTTTTCCGAGGAGGTTTTTGGCGTCCCACGGGAGCAGATAATCGGGTCAAGTGGAAAGATGCGCTGCGAAGTAAAGGATGACAGGGTTTCGCTCATGAAGCTGCCGGAGCTCAACAGCTTCGACGATCGCGAGGCGAAGCCGCTGAACATCAGCCTGCATATCGGCCGCCGGCCGCTGCTCGCCTTCGGCAATTCCGATGGCGATCTCCCCATGTTGCGTTATGCCAAGTCCGGCCCCGGCGCGCGGCTCGCGCTGCTGCTTCGTCACGATGATGCTGAGCGCGAAGTTGCTTACGACCGGGAATTCAGATTGAGCCCACTGGCCGAGGCACTCGACAAGGCTGACGAGTACGGCATTACGGTCGTTAGCATGAAGCGTGATTGGAAGTCCGTGTTTGATTGGTCACGGGCCGAAGGAGCCACTCCACAAAGCGCGCCCGGCTAAAGTTTCGAGGCGAGGAAGGTCATGACCGAATCGCCTCGAGGCTGTCAACCGCCTAGCCATTTAGCGGCGGTACCGAAGTTGCCGAGCTGGTAAACGGTGAGCTTGTTGACGCCAAACTCAAACGACTGGAATGGGTCCTCCTCGCGTGCCTTGAGCCATTCAAGTGGGGCGGTCCCTGTCGTGACATGCGGATTATAGTTCTTGCCCGCCTGCTTCTCCACGAACGAATCGACATACTTGAAAAGCAAGGGATCAAACGGCGTCCCGGTCGGATCCGGTACGAAGGCCGCTTGACCGCCGCCCGACTTGCGAAACGGCGCCATTGCTTGGATAACCTTCGTTTGGAGCGCCAGAATCTCGTCGGATGGTTTGATCGTGATTCCCTGAAGGAACCCATTCCAGGTTTGTGAAACGGATCCGAAGAAATCAGCTGGTTCCCAGCACAAAGTTGAAGGTGGCAACCCGGCCTTCGGTTGTGGCTCGAATTTTGAGCAACAGATCGTGCCGGAACAAAAAGTCGGTTGAATTACGCGCCTCTCCTGGAAAATAGAGCTGGGTTGAAAGAATCGGACCGTGCGCAGACTGCAGCCGTACGTGATAGTGCCGGGTTCGGTCACCATACAACTCCGGCATGATCGTCTGCAGCGAATACCGTCCGCCGGTATCGCTGAACTGATGTCCTCGACAGCGAAATCCGTTAAAATCGTACTGCCCGCTGGCGTCGGCGTGCCAGAAATCGAGCAGCACACCTGCTATCGGTTTTCCATTTCGATCCAGAACCTGTCCACTCAAGTTCACAGGCTCACCCGTAACGCCTGGTTCACGGAAGTTGCTCTTGGCAGGTGAATTTGGCCGGAAGTACGGTCCGGTAGTTTCTTCGGGGGTCAGCTCCAAGTCGTCGTCACCAACAGCAGGCGTAGGTTCGAGATCGACGCTCCCCGTCTCGTCTTCGCGGCCGAAAGCCGACCGGAGAAAGGCTATCGGCGCGGTAGCAGCCGTAACGGCGTAAAGAAATCTGCGCCTCGACAACCGGTACAGAACAGGACCAGGCATGCCGGAATGTGCTTGAGGAGCAGATGACTTGCAACATCGATCCTCGCACGGCGAGTGGCGACGACTGATATTCATCGCTGGAAGCGACGGTGTAGCGCCGGCCTTTGGGTTCACATCATTTTCGAGACAACTAAGGATAAAAGATCTGCGCCCTGGGCAACTCCCTCCGGAGCTTTTCAATCGCCTCCGCCGGAAGCTGTTTGCATTGGCTAACGTAGAGTATTCGGAGGCTCTGGAGTTTCTCGAGGCCTTCGACGCTGGTGAGGTTGTCGCAGCCGCTAAGGTCAAGTGTTCGCAGATTCTTGAGCCCCCTGAGGCCCTCGACGCTGGTGAGGCTGGCGCAGCGGCTAAGGTCAAGTGTTCGCAGATTCTTGAGCTCCTTGAGGTCGTCGATGGTGGTCAGATTGCCGCAGCCAGCGAGGTCGAGCGTTCGCAAGTTCTTGAGCCCGTTGAAACCCTCTATCTTGGTCAGCCAGGTGCAGCCGGAAAGGTTGAGCATTTGCAGGTTCTTGAGGTCCTTGAGGCCCTCGATGCTGGTCAACCCGAGGCAGGCGAAAAGGTCAAGCGTTTGCAAGTTATCGAGGTCCTTGAGGCCCTCGACACTGATCAGCCCGATGCATTCGGAAAGGTCCAGCGTTTGCAGGTTCTTCAAGTCCTTGAGGCTCTCGACGCTCTTCAGGCTGTGGCAGAACGAAAGGTTGAGCGTTTTCAGGTCATTAAGGTTTTTGAGGCCCTCGACGCTGGTCAGGCTGTCACAGGCGGTCAGGTCAAGCGCTTGTAGGTTCCTTAGGTCCTTGAGACCGTCAACGGTGCTTAGCCTGCCGCAGCGGGTAAGGTAGAGCGTCTTTAGGTTCTTAAGATCCTTGAGATCCTCGACGCTGATCAGCCAGGTGCAGTCGGAAAGGTCGAGCGTTTCCAGGTTCTTAAGGTCCTTGAGGCCCTCGATGCTGGTCAGGCTTCTGCAGTCGGAGAGGTTCAGCGTTTGCAGGTTCTTGAGGTCTTTAATGCTGTCGACGGTCGTCAGGCCACTGCCTGAAAGGTCCAGACTGACTGCACCGGACTCGTTCACATAAGGGGTCGCGGCGACGAGAATTTTGGCGTCATACTTCTGCGCCATCAAAGGATAGCCGTCTGACTGCTCCTGGGTTGAGCATTCGAAGCCACTTTTTAATTGGTATCGCGCAGAGTCTCGATCAAGGTCAGATCTTTCAAAAGCAAGAGAACCCGCGGCAACTGGCGAAGCCGCGACTGAAAGTGTATAGAACAGATACCCGTGCCGTTGGAACAATGTCAGGAGTGGCTTCTTCATAGTGGGGGCTAACAGGCGGGGAACGAAATTGTGCAACGATGCCCAAACCCGATTTCGTGATTTGCGCCCGACGGCTGCTCGACAAGTTCTTCCACACCAATGCTAACCCAGGCGGAATGACCATAACAATGTCAGCAATCCCGTTTCTTCCGGTCGATTCTCAGGGACTAATCACTAACCGCCGCATCTGGCGACGTGGTGAGCCGTGTGCCCGGTAAGATGGATACTTTCAACTCGTTTAATATTTGACGACCATCACCCTGATCTTCCAGGTATCGCCCTCAGGGGTATAAATGATGCTACGCACACCGGCGCCTACATTATTGCTATATGTTGTAAATCCCACATAGGTCCGAATAGAAACTGCACAGGTGGGTGATTTTGTCGACCTGATGTGAGAGCGTACTAAAGCGCTGAAACACTTCGGCATAGCATTTCTGGATTTCCTGTTGGCCCACAAAGGTACCCACCGGTGTAATCACCACCCCGGTTGCGATGCAACACGCAGCACAACCAGCTGGATCATGATTGTTGATTGCCTCATCGAATTTTTGATTCAGTGCCTCGATCTGTTGACGTATTTGAGGAGTAACTTCATCCTGACT
>JAFAHI010000064.1 GCA_019237325.1 Verrucomicrobiota bacterium
CCAGCGAAGAAGGTCGCGAAGAAGGCGCCTGCCAAGAAGACCGCTAAGAAGTAACCATACTCTTACATCACGTGTGAATAGGAGGAGATTGAAAATCTCCTCCTATTTTGTTTGTTTAGGAAGGTTTCGAAGAAACCTGCTAAACAAACTTCTATTGGAGAGGATGGGTGCGTGAAAAACGGACGGACAACGCCTGCGCGGAAGAAATGGACGTTCTTATTTGGCATTCTCGCCGTTCTTGGTCTTGGGTTTTGCGGATATGAATTCTGGCAGTGGGTTTTGCCGCTCTGGCAGACGCCATCCGCGACCGGGTCTTTTTCTGTGTCATCGGCGCCGATCGGTGCGGTGGTGCGTTGGAAAGGTCGAGACCTTGGTCACACTCCTTTAAAGCAGTGTGTCTTACCATCCGGAGACCAGGTTATTGAAATAACCATGCCGGGATATCAACCTTGCCCGATCGAGCTCACGGTCCGGACAGGCGCCTTGGTTGATTTGGGCGTTCGTTCGCTCTTAAAACAATTAGGGAAGCTCAGGTTGGTCACCGATCCGCCGGGCGTTTCTTATTTAGTCGTTGGGCCGGACAAGAAAACCATTGCCGGCGTTACGCCAGACACGATCGAGAACCTGCCGTTGGGGAAATACGAGGTTAAGCTGATTGAGCCGGGGTGGCCGGCGTTTGCGCAAACGGCCGACGTTAACTCCAGTAATCCGGTCGAGGTCAACCGCGAGTTCAAAGGCGGCAGTGTCGAACTAACCAGCGATCCCGCCGGGGCGACAATCTTCATTGGGGGAT
This sequence comes from Verrucomicrobiota bacterium, assembly GCA_019237325.1. Taxonomy (GTDB): domain Bacteria; phylum Verrucomicrobiota; class Verrucomicrobiia; order Chthoniobacterales; family JAFAMB01; genus JAFAVN01. Next base: position 794 of record JAFAHI010000064.1, read on the forward strand.
CGAAGCTGGGTACGGCGCCGCTCACGGCGAACTTACCGATCGGACCGGTAGAAGTGACTTCCCATTTTGGTACGCTCGTTTCCGTGGTGCAGACTCTAGTTCCAGACGCGCAAAGGTCGGTCTCGTTTCACTTCAAGCATTCCTACGGCACTTTACTAGTCAGTAGTGATCGTGCGGACTCGGTGCTTATTGTAGATGGAGTCGATTACGGACACCCGCCAGCTCAGCTTTTTCTCGCGCCCGGCAATCATAAGCTTCTCTTAAGTGCACCGAGTGCGCCCGATAAAACGAGAAGAGTCGATTTGCTAGAAGGCCAACATGCCAATGTGCAGATCAACTTCGGACCAATGGTGGGTGAAGTGGCTGCGGTCTCGAATGCAAACCCATCGCCGACACCAGGAAGTAGCGCGAGCGTTACTTCGGCCACACCGACAAGTAAGCTGCGTCCGGTTCAACTAGCGGCCCAGCCAACCCCGACTCCAACACCGCCGCCCGCCTCTACGACCGTTCCGGAGTCGAATCGGACCGCTGAGAGCTCATCGATGCCGTTGCCAACCGCTGAAAAATCTGCGAGCGGTTCGGAAGAGCAACCGGCGATTCCGCCTGCCAACGTGAAAGCAAGCCCGTCGGCGACTCCGGACGAAGAACAACCGAAGCCCGTTCGGACATTGACTCGTTCAGCGGCAGCAACAAAGAGATTGAGCTCGGCAGTTGCATCTACTCCGTCGGCTTCACCCAAGCCTGAACCAGCGAAAAGCAAAAAGGAAGCGTTTCAAGTTTTGGATTCGCACCTGAAAGCGAAGGAAGAGGCTTTGAATCTGGAGAAACAGAGTATCGAATATCAGATCAAGAATTCTTCCGGATCGATTAGGGAACAGTGGAAGTACCGCTTGGCGCAATGGCGCGTGAGAAAGGCGCGGGTTGAGCAAGATCGCGCAGCGGAGGAAGCGAGATTTAACGAGCAGTGGAAGTAGCACCGAGGCATATGCCTCAGTGCTTCAGCATCGCCAGCGCTTTATCGACGATTTCTTGGATTGGCCAAAGACGGCCGATTCCTTCGTAGCCGCACGCTAGCATTCCTTCTTCCGGGCCGATAAATTCTGCGCCGCGACTGCGTAAGAGCGCCACGTTATTTTGAGTGGCGGGATGTAACCACATCTTTCCGTTCATGGCCGGCGCCAACAGTAGGGGGGCTTTCGTGGCTAAGGCAATGGCGGTGAGGGCTTCGTCAGCAAATCCGTGAGCTAGTTTAGCGAGGATATCGGCGGAGGCCGGAGCAATTAGCAACAAATTGGCGCGATCGGCTAACTCGATGTGACCTGGCTCCCAGCCGGCCTTCTCATCAAAAATATCAGTGGTTACTGGATTACGGGAAAGAGTCTGAAGGGTTAGCGGAGTAATGAATTTCGTTGCTCCGTGTGTCAAAACGACATGCACATCGCATCCCGCCTTGCGAAGTTGGCTGGCGAGATCGGCGGCTTTGTAAGCAGCGATTGAAGCGGTGATGCCGAGAATGATGGTCATGGAGTCGAGTTATGTCATACATTGACTGACATGTTGATCGAACATCGTATGACGCGTTGAGCGGGGCAAATTCAAGTTGGCGAGCCTGGAGGCGATCCACCTTTTGCGCGCCAAGAAGCACGCCGTGGGTGAAGGTCGCGCGAGCAGCCGTTTTCGGGAGCCGCTTGTTGATCGAGTTTTGCGGTCGCGGGTTGCTGTCCGGCTAAGGTGCTGGCGTTGAAATCGGTACGCGCGAAAGCGGCTCCCCTCCGGGTCATCGACTATTCCACGTTCGATACCTGCTCACGGATCTTTTCCAATTCGGCTTTGGAATGCACAACTAGTTGAGAGATTTCGGCGTCGTTAGCTTTGGCGCTCAGCGTGTTGAGTTCACGACCAATTTCCTGGCAGAGGAATTCGAGCGTGCGGCCGATCGCGTCGTCGGATTCGGCGATGCCCAGGAATTGGGTAATATGCGATTCCAGCCGAGATACTTCTTCAGAAAAATCGGAACGTTCAGCGAAGAAGGCGACTTCTTTAGCTAGGCGGTCATCGTCGAGTGGGATGTTCACGCCATGCGCTTTTACCCGGTCGCGCAAAGAATTCCGGAATCGTTCGGCGGCACGTGGTTGCAGTTTGCGAACTTTATCGAGGTTAGTCCGGAGGGTCTTGATGCGGCGGGTCAAGTCACGCAAGAGATGCGCGCCTTCCTTAGCGCGCATCACGAGCAATTGTTGAAGAGCAACTTCTACGGCCGTCAGAACGGCCTGGCGAGTCGCGCTTTTTAATTCGCGATGCTCCGGCACGTCCAAGACTCCCGGAGCGCGCAACACCATATCGATGCTGATCTCTCCCGCCAAACCGAGCTCTTTCTGAACCGCGGTAAATGTCTCCAGATAGCCCTTCGCGAGTTGCCGATTTAAGTTGGGAGCGAGCTCGCTGCGGGTGAATTGGGCGGAGATGTTAACGTTGATTCTGCCGCGATGAATCTTCTTATCGATAGCGGCCCTAACTTCTGTCTCCAAAGGGGAAAACGCTACGGGTAAACTCAGAATGATCTCGGTCTGACGTTTATTCAGCGCCTGCAGTTCAGCGACAATTTTACATTCGTCACTAACGGCTCGCCCCCGACCGTACCCGGTCATGCTACGCATCGGCGTGGTATTCTTGCAGTGATCGGACGTTAATACCTTTGGTTTTGATACCGCTAATCGCTCGGATACTGGCTTCAACCGCGCTGATCGTGGTTAGAATTGGGATCCGATTCGCAACCGCTTGGCTCCGAATTCTGATCTCGTCTTTCCTGGGGGTCTTGCCGCTCGGCGTATTGATGATCAGGTCGATGTCTCCGTTCTTCATCAGATCGAGCACATTGGGGCGGCCTTCAGAAATCTTGAACAGGTGACGAACCGGAATGCCTGCTTTCTGAATGGCGAGTGCGGTTCCGGCGGTGGCATAGATCTGGAATCCAAGCTCAACCAGTTCTTTCGCTAGCGGAACGATTTCCGACTTATCGTTATCTTTCACACTCACGAAGAGGTTGCCTTTCTCCGGGAGTGGAGGCTGAGCTGCCATTTGCGACTTGGCGTAAGCGACTCCGAGATCGTCGGCGATTCCCATCACTTCTCCGGTGGCCTTCATCTCTGGCCCGAGGATAATATCGATGCCGGGGAAACGGATAAACGGAAACACCGCTTCCTTTACCGAGAAATGTTGAGGGATGATCTCCTTGGTGAACCCCAGCTCCGCCAACGTTTTGCCGGCCATCACTTTGGCGGCCAGCTTGGCTAGCGGTACACCGGTCGCTTTGCTAACAAATGGTACGGTTCGGGAAGCTCTGGGATTAACTTCCAAAACGTAAACCTCTTCTGCTTTGACCGCGAACTGCACGTTCATCAAGCCGCGGACTTGTAGCTCCTTGGCCATCGACTTGGTGGCGCTCTCAATCGTACTCAACACATGCGATGAGAGCGAAAACGCCGGAATTACGCAGGCGCTGTCTCCGCTGTGAATCCCAGCTTGTTCGATGTGTTGCATGATCGCCCCGATCACCACATTCTGGCCATCGGCGATACAGTCGACATCGACCTCAGTAGCGTCCTCCAAAAATCGGTCTACGAGTACAGGCCGTTCAGGGCTCGCTTCGACCGCGGTGCGAATATATCGGCGCAGGTCATCTTCGGTGTAGACGATTTCCATTGCCCGTCCGCCTAACACAAAAGAAGGGCGAACCAGAACGGGATATCCGATCATTCGGGCGACCTTGACCGCCTCGGTCTCATTGGTTGCCGTTCCGCTAGGCGGTTGGTTCAGGCCAAGACGCCGGAGCATCGCGGAGAAATGCTTTCGATCCTCAGCGACTTCGATGCTCTGTGGTTGGGTTCCAATGATGTTAACGCCGTTAGCTTGTAAGGCGGCGGCAAGATTCAGCGGTGTTTGTCCTCCGAACTGAACGATAGCGCCCCAGCAGTCCAGCGCTCGATAAACGGCCAAGACGTCTTCCAGCGTGAGCGGCTCAAAGAAAAGCATGTCGCTGGTGTCGTAGTCGGTCGAAACCGTCTCCGGATTCGAGTTGGCCATAACCGTCTCAAATCCTTCCTCTTTTAAAGCGAAGGCAGCGTGAACACAGCAATAGTCAAACTCGATTCCCTGGCCGATGCGATTAGGTCCGCCTCCTAAAATCAAGATTCGGCGCCGATCGGTGGACCGCAGCTCACTCTCCTCCCCGTAACTGGAATAGTAGTAGGGAGTATAGGCCTCGAACTCGGCTGCACATGTGTCCACCAGTCGATAGGTGGGAGTGAGCCCTTGCTTGATCCGTTCCTCGCGGACGTCCGTCTCGGTGCGATTCGTAAGGAAGGCGATCTGCCGATCCGAAAACCCCAGACGCTTGGCTTTGTGGAGGTCCAACTTCCCCGATCTGATTTGGTCTTCAGCGGTGATGAGTTGAGAGATGTTTTCCAGGAACCAAGGGTCGATACCGGTCAGGCTATAGATCTTATTCGTATCGAGACCGGCCAAGAAAGCGAAACGGACATAGAAGATCCGGTCCCAGGATGGGCTCACTAATTTTCGTTGGATTTCAGTGAGGTCCCAGTCGCCATTCTCAGTTCGCGCCTCGGCATCTTTGCCATCTGCTCCCAGACCGAAGCGGCCAATCTCCAGCGAACGGAGAGCTTTCTGGAGAGCTTCTTTGAAGGTGCGGCCGATGGCCATCGCTTCGCCGACGCTCTTCATCTGAGTGGTCAGAATGGGATCGGCCTGCGGAAATTTTTCGAACGTGAACCGCGGGACTTTGACGACGCAATAGTCGATGACCGGTTCGAAGCTGGCCGGTGTTTCTCGCGTAATATCGTTGCGGATTTCGTCCAGGGTGTAACCGACGGCCAATTTCGCCGCAATTTTTGCGATAGGAAAACCAGTGGCCTTCGACGCGAGCGCAGAAGATCGGGATACGCGCGGATTCATCTCGATCACCACCATGCGCCCGGTTTTTGGATCGACCGCGAATTGGATATTCGAACCGCCGGTTTCCACACCGATTGCGCGAATGACGGCGAAAGAAGCGTCGCGCATCAACTGGTACTCTTTATCGGTCAGAGTCTGGGCAGGAGCCACAGTGATCGAATCGCCGGTATGGATCCCCATCGGGTCAAGGTTCTCGATCGAGCAGATAACCACGCAGTTATCCGCGCGGTCGCGCATGACCTCCATTTCAAACTCTTTCCAACCAAGGAGCGATTCCTCGATCAACACTTCTTTGACCGGGGATTGGTCCAGGCCGCGAAGTACGATTTCTTCAAACTCTTCCCGATTATAGGCGATCCCACCGCCTGCGCCGCCGAGGGTAAACGCGGGACGGATAATGAGGGGGAAGCTGCCGATGACGACCGATACTTGTTGGGCCTCGGTCAGGTTGTGGGCGACACCAGACCGGGGAACGTCTAACCCGATCTCGAGCATCACATCTTTAAATAGCTGGCGGTCTTCTCCCTTGGAAATGGCGTCGGCATTCGCCCCGATTAAGCGGACGTTGTACCGGTCGAGTACGCCGTTGCGATAGAGTGCCATCGCGGTGTTCAGAGCGGTCTGTCCACCAAGGGTAGGAAGGAGAGCGTCCGGCCTCTCTTTGGCAATAATCAATTCAACCACCTCGGGGGTAATCGGTTCGATGTACGTGCGATGCGCGAACTCGGGATCTGTCATGATGGTAGCCGGATTCGAGTTAATGAGGACTACCAGGTAACCTTCTTCCGAAAGTGCCTTACAAGCCTGGACCCCGGAATAGTCAAATTCGCAACCTTGCCCGATCACGATTGGGCCGGAGCCAATTAAGAGAATTTTTCGGATAGAAGTATCGCGCGGCATGAGCGATGGCAGGTTAACGGTGGAACGACAAAACTCAACGGAAAAGCCTGCGACTAGCGGCCTGTTACTAGGCAATACACTCCAAAAGTGGACGGAGTGGACTTGGTTGACAGAGTGGACGCCGTGGACGGGGAACTGACCTTAGTCGAAGCGATTCTCCACTAGGTCCACTTGGTCGACTCCGTCCATTAGACCTTCGCACCCATGAAAATAGGCCGAGATTGTACTCAGCCTAAGCGTTCTTCGAGATCAACCAGTCGGCTGAGGGCACTGACGAAATCTTTAAGGGCACTCGCGGGGAGCATAATGGTGTCGCGCCGGCCACTGACGTCCTCGGTAATCTTTAAGAAGCGTCCGCGTTGATTCTCTTTCAGGTCCAGAAAGAATACTTTTCGATCGACCTGAATTTTCTCCGAAGCGAGGGGATCGCT
>JAFAHI010000052.1 GCA_019237325.1 Verrucomicrobiota bacterium
AGCGCAGCTTAATTTGGCTCAAACGACAGAGAAACGGCAGCACGATCTGTATGACAGTAAGGGCGCACCATTGAAGGACTGGCAACAAAGCCAGGTCGATCTTGCGACTGCTCAGGGCGCATTTCGGTCGGCGCAGATCGCCCTGGCAGCGGTTCGGAATCGGTTACGGATCCTGGGTAAGAGTGACGCTGACATTGCTGCGATCGAGAACGCGCCCGACGCTCTGAATCTTAGCCCGGAAGCGATGGTGTTTGCTCCCATCGGCGGAGTTGTGACCCAACGTCAAGTCGGGCTTGGCCAATACATTAATAGCGCGGCTAACGGTGGTTCTTCTCCGATTTTTTCGATCGGCGATATGACCAAGGTTTGGCTCTTGGCCAACGTTCATGAAGATGACGCTCCATCCATTCGGGTAGGTGACCCGGTGGAAGTCCATGTGCTAGCTTTTCCCGGCCGCCGGTTCAGCGCGAAGCTGACCTACGTTGCGGCCTCCATCGATCCTAACACGCATCGTTTACCGGTCAGAGCAGAGGTCGAGAACCCCGATGGTGTGCTTAAGCCGGAGATGTTCGCTAATTTCAGCATTATTATCGGTAATGCTGTCGATTCACCTGCGGTACCGGAAGAAGGAGTGGTGTACGAAGGTGACACGGCTCGCGTGTGGATCGCAGGAAAAGATAAGACGTTGAGTCTTCGGCAGATTCGTCCAGGCTGGGTTCAGGAGGGAATGGTCCAAGTCTTGGAGGGAGTTCAGGCTGGTGAACAAGTCGTCACCAGCGGCAGTTTGTTTATCGACCGTGCAGCGCACTCCGACTAATCGGGCTTGTCGCCCCTGTGAGCAAGAACTAACATGATGAACGGTATCGTTACGTTTGCCCTGAAACGGCCGACGATCATTGTGATTCTGACGGTCTTGCTGCTCGGCGCCGGTGTTGTCTGTTTCACGCAACTGAACATCGAAGCTTATCCGGATCCGGTACCGCCGTTGGTGGAAGTGATCACTCAGAGCAGCGGCCAATCAGCGGAAGAGATCGAACGTTATATCACCATCCCAATCGAGATTCAGATGGCCGGTATTCCTCACGTTACCTCCGTCCGCACGATCTCACTCTTCGGGCTGTCCGACGTACGCATCGCGTTTACTTATGATTTCACCTATGAGCAGGCGGAACAGTGGGTGATTAACCGGCTATCGCAGTTGTCACCATTACCCAACGGAGTCGTACCACAGATTTCACCCGAGAGTCCGATCGGTGAGATTTACCGGTATCGAGTGGCTGGCCCGCCTGGTTACTCCGTCATGGATCTGAAAACGCTTCAAGACTGGGTCCTGGAGCGGCGCTTCAAAGCAGTTCCCGGAATTGTGGACGTGACGGGCTGGGGGGGTAAAACAAAGAATTATCAGGTTATCGTAGACCAGAGAAAGCTTTTCTCTTACGGGGTCACGATCCCTCAGATCCAGCAGGCGCTCAATAATGCCAATATCAATGTCGGTGGTCAGACGGTGAATTTCGGACCACAGGCGGCAGTGGTTCGCGGTGTCGGCCTGATTCACACGGTCGATGACATAAAGAACACCATGGTGAGCCAAAACAATGGGTCGCCGATTCGGATCAAAGACCTAGCCCAGGTTGAAATCGGCTATCAGCCCCGGCTGGGAATCGCTGGCCAGGATAACGATGAAGATATCGTACAAGGGATCGTCTTAATGAGGCGGGGCGAAGAGAGTCTTCCAACTATCCACCGCGTCGAAGAAGAAGTTAAGAAGATTAATACTACGGGGATTCTTCCTCCCGGGGTGCATCTCGAAAAGATCTATGATCGGAGCGAGCTAATTGCCGTTACGACTCACACTGTTCTCCACAACTTGGTTGTTGGAATCGTGCTGATATTCCTTATCCAATGGATCTTCCTGGGCAATCTGCGTAGCGCCATAATCGTTGCGCTGACGATCCCATTCGCGCTGTTCTTCGCGATCATCATCTTGCTGGTCCGGGGCGAATCGGCCAATCTACTTTCGGTGGGTGCGATTGACTTTGGTCTGATCGTCGATGCCACGGTCATTATGGTGGAAAATATCTATCGCCACCTTTCCCAAAAACCGGAAGAACGTTTCGCTCATTCGAACGTCAGGAATCAATCGCGGGTTGCGATGGAGTTGCGGGGCCGATTTGCGGTGATCGCCAATTCCGCAAGGGAGGTCAACCAACCAATCTTTTTCTCAGCTGCGATAATCATCGCGGGTTTCGTTCCCTTGTTCACGCTGGCCGGCGTTGAAGGCCACATTTTCGGTCCGATGGCCAGGACCTATGCTTATGCGATCGCCGGGGGGCTAATCGCAACGTTTACGGTGACCCCCGCAATCAGCGCTCTGCTGCTACCGGAACAGGTTGAAGAGAAGGAAACAATCCTGGTTCGGCTTCTGCGACGAATTTACACGCCCATTTTGAAATTCATGTTGGCTAACCGAATTCTGGCGATTGGTGGAGCCGTCGTTTTGGTGGCAGCGGCTCTAATCGCAGGAAGGTCTCTGGGGTTAGAGTTTCTGCCGAAGCTTGAGGAAGGCAATTTCTGGATTCGCGCGACTTTTCCTCCGACGATCTCGCTCGAAGAAGGCGAGGGTTACGCCAACCGGATGCGGCAGATTATAAAGAGTTTTCCGGAGGTCATCACGGTGGTGTCGCAGTTAGGCCGGCCCGATGATGGAACCGATACCACCGGTTTTTTTAATCTTGAGATGTTCGTTCCCCTTAAGCCGTTTGATTCATGGCCGCCGGGTTTAGACAAAGAAAAGCTCACGCAACAACTGAATACGGCGCTTTCCGAGCCATTTCCTGGTGTCGACCTCGAGTTTTCACAAAACATCGAGGACAACGTTGAGGAAGCCGCCTCTGGAGTAAAGGGAGAGAACTCGATAAAGCTTTACGGCAACGACCTGGAGGCCCTGCAAAAGACTGCTTATCAGATCAAGGATGTCATGGAAACCGTTGCTGGGATTAACGATCTTTCCGTGTTCGACGCCTTCGGACAGCCGACTATCAACATCGATGTCGATCGGGTGAAAGCGGCGCGTTACGGCTTAGCACCAGGCGATATTAATACGGTGGTCCAGACTGCTATCGGCGGACAGGCGGCCGGCAATGCCTATGAGTACGGCAGTGACCGCAATTTCCCCATCGTGGTTCGGTTGGCGCCGGAATACCGGGAAAGCCTTGAAGCCATGCGCAATATTCCGATCGGGGTCTCAACCGGGAATGGCACCATTCAGATCCCCTTAAGCGCAGTTGCGACCGTGAAGATGGTGCCGAGTTACTCGTTTATTTACCGCGAAAATCAGGAGCGTTATATCCCGATCCGGTTCAGCGTTCGCGGCCGTGATTTGGGCGGCGCAATATTGGAAGCTCAACAGAAGATCAGTCAGAAAGTTCATCTGCCGGCGGGTTCTCGTCTGGAATGGGCTGGCGAATTTGGAGAACTACAAGAAGCTATTAGCCGGCTGAGCGTTGTGACGACAATCAGCCTTGTGCTCATTGTGCTTTTACTTTGGGTCAATTTCTCTTCAATTGTAGATACGTTTTTGGCTGCAAGTGTAATGCCCCTGGCGTTGATTGGCGGTATTTTCACCCTGACGATTACTGGCACACCGTTCAGTGTATCGGCCGCGATCGGTTTCATTGGTCTGTTCGGCATCTCTGTTATGGGCGGCATCATAGTAATTTCGTCCTTTAATTTGTTAGCTTCAGGCGACCTCGATAGACGAGAAGCCTTGTTGCGCGCCTGCCAGACTCAATTGCGGCCCATTATGATGACCTGTGTCGCGGCGTGTGTCGGTCTGTTGCCGGCTGCGATTTCGACCGGTATCGGTTCCCAAGTACAAAAGCCGCTCGCTCTCGTGGTAGTAGGCGGCATCTTGCTGGCGCCGGTTCTTATACTGATCATTCTCCCTGTTCTTATTGATATCTTCTCGCGTCGTGGCCGGCGGATAGAGAACGAAGAGGTTCCGGAGTTGGCGGCGGTTAAGTGACACCCGATGCGAATCCGAAATCGTCCTCGTACTCGTCGTCGTCCTCGTCCTCGAAAGAGCGTTCTGTTAGGTCTGCGAGTGCGATCTAACAACGCGGCTTGTAAGCAAGGTTCGCTGTCCTTTTTGAACGTTGGACCCAACATACCCTCTCGAGAACGAGGACGACGACGAGTACGAGGACGAAGTTTCCGCGCTCGGACGTTTCTGCCGCTAGTAACCTCAATGCTCCTAACAAGTTGTGCGGTAGGCCCGAATTTCCATCGACCGGATCCGCCATCGGTTAACGGTTACACTCCCGAACCTTTGGTTCGCCGAACCTCCGGAGCCAAGGTCTCGGCCGGTGAATCGCAGCGATTCGTGGAAGGGTTGGATATCCCGGGACAATGGTGGACGCTGTTCCATTCTCACGCGCTGAACGAGCTCGTGGACGAGGCGATAAAAGACAATCCAGGCTTGGAATCAGCCCAAGCAGCTCTGCGCGTCGCCCAGGAAGACGTCAAAGCTCAGCGGGGTTCCTATTACCCGAGTATCTCGGCCAACTTTACCCCCAGCCGAAACAAGACTGCCACCAGCACGATTACGCCGGTGGCCAACACGGGGAATCCCTATTACAGCCTTTATACCACTGCGCTTAGCATTTCTTACGTGCCAGATGTATTCGGCTTGAACCGGCGCACCGTGGAATCGTTGCAAGCGCAAGCAGATACGCAACGCTACCAGCTTGAAGCGACTTACCTGACTTTAACTTCGAACATCGTGACTGCCGCCATCACCGAGGCTGCACTCCGAGGCGAAATCAGTGCAACCGAGGAGACCATCCGGGTTGCGACCGATGCTCTCGACATCACGCGAAAGCAATTGGCGCTTGGTCAAATCGCAGGTGCGGATGTGGCCACCCAGGAAACCGCGTTAGCCCAGGTTCAAGCGACGTTGCCTCCGCTGCAAAAGCAGTTGGCGCAACAGCACGATTTACTCGCTGCGCTAGCGGGCCGTTTCCCCAGCGAAGGGGTTCTGGAAAAGTTTACTTTGGACGATCTGCGATTGCCGGAGGACTTGCCGGTTAGCCTTCCCTCGAAATTAGTTAACCAGCGGCCAGATGTGCGGGCTGCAGAAGAGCAACTCCATTCCGCTTGTGCGCAAATTGGTGTGGCCGTGGCTAACATGCTGCCGAACGTCACCCTGAGCGGCACCGGAGGGAGCCAGGCGCTCGCTTTTAGCCAACTCTTTGCCCCCGGTACCGGTTACTTTACCCTCGCAGCCGCTCAGACTCAGCCCATCTTTGAAGGCGGCACGCTGCTCCACAAGACGCGCGCCGCTCGCGCCGCCTATGATCAAGCCGCCGCCCAGTATAAGAGCACCGTCATAACGGCGTTCCAAAATGTGGCTGACTCCCTCCGCGCCATTCAATCGGATGCTGAGGCAGTCAAGACGGCCGCCACCGCGGAACACGCCGCTGAGACGACTTTGGATATCACGCGAAAACAGCTGCAAGCGGGGCAGATCGCTTACCTATCGTTACTAAATGCCCAGCAAGCGTATTATCAAACGCTCATCAATTTGGTTGTGGCCAAAGCCAATCGCTACGCCGATACGGCAGCACTATTTCAAGCGCTCGGCGGCGGCTGGTGGAACCGGTCGGATGTGGTAGTAAAGAAAGGCAGAGGCGGACCGCCGCCTCAGAAGCCGTTCCTGGAATAGTTAGTACCGTTGGCTAAAGTCGCTAACGGCGTCGCTTTCTCCCGCGGTCATTCGATCTTTTTTTCCCGGTAGATCTCGGACGACGTTCACGATCGTCGCGC
>JAFAHI010000716.1 GCA_019237325.1 Verrucomicrobiota bacterium
CTGAACATGGCCGCCTGAATCCAAGTCCTTATAGATGGCATCCCAACGAGAGTCTTCTTGGGTGTTGTTGTCGCAGGATGCCAACAAAAGACTAAGTGGCGCGATGAGGAGGCAAGCCAATCTGAGCATAGGGGGAACGGTTTAAAAGGTCGCGGGATTGATATACGTGCAGCGCGTCATCGCGCAAGCGGCGCCAGCCGCAATCGTTCTCGTACTCGTCGTCGTCCTCGAAAAGACGATGCCAGCTCGAAACCCGAACGACGGCCCCCCTGTTCTCGTTTAGCGGTCGCTTCATCATTCGTCTCATCTGAACTCGAAAGACCTTCGAGGACGACGACGAGGACGAGTACGATTGCGGCTGGCGCCAAACGCCAAACGCCAAACGCCAAACGCCAAACGCCAAACGCCCCTACAAGTGAACCCAGAAACTCTTCAGGTAATCGCTTCCTGGGAAATCTTCCGGCATTCCCATTTGCCGTAAATCGACACTGGATGGGAGGCTGTCCTTGAGAATGTATCTGAACTCAGTGCCAGAGACGTGATGAGCATTTAGACAACAAAGCAGGATCCCACCAGGTTCGATGACGCGAAGAGCACGTTCTAACAATGCTCCGTAATCTTGATCCGCCCGAAAAACACCTGAAGTTTTACTACGCGAAAACGTCGGAGGATCGAGTATCACCAGGTCGAACCGGCGGTCTCGTTTCGCGAACCGGCCCAGCCAATCAAAAACGTCGCCATAAATGAAATCGCTCCCTTCTGGTTTCAGGCCGTTTAGCCGATAGTTTTCCTGGCCCCATTCCAGATAATTTCGCGAAAGATCCAAGTTCACTGCCTTGGCCCCGGCGAAGACAGCCGCTACCCCGAAGCTGCACGTATAAGCAAACGTATTTAGAACGGTTTTGCCGGGACAAAATTCGCGTAGCCGTTGGCGGTTCAGGCGTTGATCGAGGAACAAGCCTTGCGAATAGCCGCTTTGAAAATCGATCCAGTAGGAAAGCCCGTGTTCCTGAACCGGGAAGCGAGCGGTTAACAGTTCGCCTCCGAGATGAGCGGGAGCCAATTTCTCGTTTTTAGAGAGCGTCTTTGAGTAGAGAGCACGATAGCCCACCTCTGAGGTTAGCTTAGGTAAGGCTTCTTCTCCTTTGCTCGAGATGAGCCAGCGCCCCGCAAAATCGTCGATGATGAGTCCATCCAGCCCATCTCCGGCTCCATTGACCAGACGGCAAGCATCGGTTTCCGACGATCTCAAGCCGGACCGACGTGAGATAGCCGCTTTAATTTTGTCCAGCATCGCTAGAACCGGTAGGGATGAGCTTCTGCTCATCCTTGGTTTCGTGTTTCGAGCATGTCGTTCATTTTGGAAACCCAGCACTCAGGAACGGCGGATGAGCAGGAGCTCATCCGGCTCGACTGAGCTTGCCGAAGTCCTACCAAAACCGTGGTTTCAAGTTGTCTCGCTTGCAATATGCGTGTTGTTTTCATTACCCCAGTCTGGTTCCTGGGCGGGACTAAGCCTGCCGGTCTGGAAGCCTGCCGGTCTGGAACTTTTAATCCGAATTTTGAAACCTATGAGCGACTTGCAAAAGACGATTCAGCAAGCGGTTGATGACGGTTCATTATTGCAGTCGAGCGCAGATAACATGCTGCAGCTCCTTGGTTCCACTGGCAACCCGATCTACCGGAGCTCGGTTGCGGAGCTACTAGCGGCCCAAGCTTGGGCAGAACTGAATGACCGTTTCTTTAAGACGTTAGCGTTTGGGACCGGCGGGCTTCGTGGCCGGTCAATCGGCCGAGTGGTAACAGGAGCTGAGCAAGGCGCACACAATGCGGGGTGTTGCCCGGAGAACCCCTGCGTCGGGACGAACGCAATGAACTTTTACAATGTCAGCAAGGCGACTCAGGCGCTGGTCACCTATTTAAAGGCGCATCTGGCCAAGAGCGCAGTATCCGAGCGGGCTAGCCTCTGTATTGCTCACGATACTCGCTACTTCTCTCGCCAATTCGCCGAATTGGCAGCTCGAGTTGCTTCTGAGCTGGGTTGCAACGCTTTCCTGTTCGAGTCGCCCCGATCAACCCCCGAGCTCTCTTTTGCGGTCCGGCACACCGGATCGACGGCTGGAATCGTGATAACGGCAAGCCATAACCCGCCGCACGATAACGGCTATAAAGTGTATTTCGCGGATGGTGCTCAGATTGTCGAACCCCACGCCACCGGGATTATCCAGTGTTTTCAGGAAATTGCCGGAGAAACTTACGATGTCCTTCCCGCAACCGAACAAGGCAAAGTGATTTCGTTGGGCGCTGATTTCGATGAGATCTATAAAACTCGCCTCCGCACGTTACTACTCAGGCCGGAGTTGGTTAGCGCGGAGAAAGACCTCAAAATCGTTTTTACGCCTATCCATGGCACAGGCGCCGTTATCTCGGTGCCAGTGCTCCGGGAGATCGGGTTCGACGTTATCACCGTCGACCAGCAAATGGAACCGAATGGCGGATTTCCTACCGTTAAATCGCCGAATCCAGAGAATGCAGAAGCGCTCGCTCAGGGGATGGAATTGGCCGACCGGACTGGCGCAGATTTAGTGGTTGGGACCGATCCGGACTGCGACCGGATGGGCGTCGCGGTACGCAACCGGGCTGGTGAATTGGTTCTGCTGACCGGAAATCAAATCGGTTCTTTATTAGCTTACTATCGGATCCAGGCTTATCGGGCAAACGGGGTTCTGACCGATGCGAATAAGGATCGGTGCGTTATCATTAAGACGCTCGTCACCACGGACCTGCAGAAGGCGATCGCGTCGAAGGAAGGTCTGCGCTGTGTCGAGACGTTGACTGGCTTTAAGTATATCGGCGAAAAACTTGGTAAATATGAAAACGCATTGCCGGAGGCCATTCGCCAGCGGTACCGGTCTTTAACCGAAGAAGAAACTCGTCGGGCCCGGCTAGAACATGCAAGCTTCTTTGTGTTTGGGGGAGAAGAAAGCTACGGATATAGCGGCGCGGATTTCGTTCGAGACAAAGACGCTAACGCCGCGACGTTGATGTTCGCGGAGGTATGTGCCTATGCCAAGTCACTCAACAAAACGGTGGACGAGTTTTTGGACGACATTTATTGCGAACACGGATACTACCTCGAAAAAGGCAATTCATTAGTCTTTGAGGGAGCGGCCGGTTCGGAAAAAATCCGTCGCTTAGCGGAATCATACAAAGCATCACCGCCTAAGGAAATCGATGGCAGCGCGGTAACCGAGGTTGTGGACTTTAGCGAGGGTGGTATCCGAGATGTAGAGGGCGATGTGTTGCCGAAGGAAAAAATGACGATGTTCAATTTGGCGGACGGACGGCGAATCGCCGTTCGGCCGTCCGGCACTGAGCCTAAGATTAAGTTTTATTTGTTTGGTCGTCGCTCCGTCGACAGTCGCGAGACGCTTGCGACGAGAAAGACAGAACTGGACCAAGCGCTGAAGCGGCTCTGGGAGTGGTTACACGCTGACGCGGAACGGCGGGTGGCCTGAGCCACTGGTGGGGCGAGGCTCCTGAACGGCCCACTGCTCGAACGAAGAGTTTCGTATTTGTTGGGCGAAAAACGTTGTTAGGCCGTAGATCTCGCCGACTTGTCCGACGTAGCTTCGCCGTTTTCGGAAATCGGGTGCCACGAAAAGCGTAGTCGGAGCGGTGGGTCTACCGCTCCGCCACGGCTCGGCGCGGTTACCGCCCTAAAAATACCAGCAGTCGGATCCGCGTTTACCCTTCGCTCAGATTATAAGTACATTCAGGAGCCCTCCCCCACCAAAGGTCCCGCTTGCCGCAAATCACTGGACGGAAGATTTTCTCGTGCCAGAGTCTTGGTCCTTGCTGCAAGAATCGCTGTACGGATGCTCGTTGAAATTTCGCAGAGCCCGCCAATGAGGGCGTTTACCCACTGGAAGTGTTTTTTTTGCAGCCTGCTCGCGACGCTCTTTCTGCTCACCTCGGTCGCTGGCGCCGCTGAAGAAAGCCAACCAAGCGGTCTACCCACGCTCAGTCCTGCCGCGAAGATTTCCTTGGTTACCTGTTCGCCCGGCGACGAGCTGTACACGGCCTTCGGACATAGCGCGATCCGTATCCTGGATCCCGAGCTTGGGTTCGATCGACTCTACAACTTCGGGACGTTCGATATGACGGTCGGCAATTTCTACCTCCGATTTGCCCGGGGAGATCTTCTTTATCAGCTTTCAGTCGATCAAGGAGACGCAGATATCGAGGAGCACGGTGCTCTGGGCCAAGGTGTCACCGAGGCGCAACTCAACTTGACCCCGGAACAAAAACAGAGCTTATTCGCCGCCCTGGAAACCAATCTCGCTCCCGAAAACCGCTATTATCGATACGATTTTCTCCTCGATAACTGCTCAACCAGAGTACGAGACGTGTTTGAGAAAATCATCGGAACGTCCGTGGCCGACAAGACCGTCTCCGGCGTGACCTTTCGCCAAATGTTGGATCCGTACCTGGACCGGATCCCGTGGATTCGTTTCGGCATTTACTTGTTACTGGGCGCCGGGGTTGATCGATTAGTGCAGCCGCGGGAAGCCTGTTTTCTACCGGCCAACCTCGAGTCTGCGATATGCCAAACAAAGGTAAGTAATACTCCGTTTGCCCAGAGTCCGGTTCGGCTGTTTCCAGCTCGCCCTTTGTCGAGAATACCTCGAGCCTTAGATCCGGAGATCGTGTTTTCCGTGGTCCTTATCGGTTGGATCGGGTTATGGGCCTTTCGCGGAGGCAGGGCTTCTCGAGTAATCTCGGCCTTAGTCTATATCGTGTTCGGTTTTACCGGATTATTTTTGGTTGTGCTGGCGGCAAATACCCTACATTGGGAAGCCTACCAGAATTGGAACGTAGCCTGGCTTGTCCCGACGCACCTAGTCGCGGGGATCGGGCTGCTTTTTGTTCCGGCCAATAAAGTGTTGATGCTTCGTCTTTATCTGTTCCTGGCCATGGTCGAAGGACTCGTTTTTGTGGTTTCGTCGCCTTGGCTTCCTCAACGATTCCATCCAGCAATCTATCCGCTCGTGGTCCTCTTGCTTTGGCGAACCGTGATTGAACTCCGCCGAAAGGTGGTGCCATGAGATTTGCTTGGTTGTGGCAGTTTCTATTGAGCATCCTGGCGGGCATTTTGATCGCCCTAGGTTTGCCTCCCTGGAACTTTTTTTGGCTTGTCTGGGTTGCTTTTATCCCGATCCTGGTCTCGCTGCTTTCCCTTAGAGGCCCAGCGATAATGGTGATTCTTCAAGGGGTGTTGTTTTCCGGCACATTCGGGCTCATCACATTTCATTGGCTGTGGCACGAGCACCGGTATCAAGAGTTCGGAACGATCCTCGGCGTGTTTGGCCTTCAAGGGATGATTTGGAGCTGGTTCGTGTGGCGATTTTGTAAGCTGCCGGAGCTGGCTAAAGAGGAAGGCAAGAAGGCCAAGAAAGGGTTACAGCCGATTTTTATGGGAGCACCGGGGAACGCCGAGGCGTGGCGGGTTTCCACTGCACATCTCCGTCTGGCGCTCCTGGTCGCGAGCTCTTGGACCTTCTTGGAGTGGTGTCGTGGAATGATTCTGACCTTTTGGAATCCGATCGGCCTGCCGGTTGCCTCAAATCTTCCACTGCTTCAGCTTGTCAGAGTCACCGGCCCGTACGGTCTGAGTTTCATCGCGGTATTCGCCAACGCGATTATTTATCTGGCGATTCGAAGGCTGGCATTGCGGCCGGGACGGATGAGCTGGGCAGCGCGCTTCGACGTGGTTTTTACTTTGGCGATGTTATTCGTGATTGCCGCCGCTGGCTTCCAATTTGCTCAGCCAAAACCGCAACCTCTACAGCTCAGGATCAGCATCACCGCATCGCCGGGAAGTACCACGAGCGAGCTGAACAGTTTGCTGCCTGGGGTAGCGGCTTTGAAATCGGATCTGCTGGTTTGGCGCCGGGTCACTGAAGGAGGGACCGCAGCAAAGGGCCTGGATCGGAAATCGGCCCCTGATGTTGGAATTATCACGGGCATAGCGTCCACCGAGAAAGCACCAATCTCTGGTTATTCCGCGTTTCTTCCCACCAACGTCAAAAGTGTGCTCTCGTTTCAGAGTCATCCTGGCTTTCAAATCTTAGCGGATCAGGTGCCGAAGAACCTTCAGACTGTTGCCGTCAAAGATGTCGCGCTGCTTCCGTTCGTTAATCAGGAAGCGATGTCATTGCAGGCGCTCAAAGCCGGTCTCCGTGCCCCGGCTCAGGGATTCATCGTGCTGCTCGATTACCCGAATGGTACGGCGATTGAAGAACAACAATTTCGCGAAAACCTTCGCTGCTGGGGCGTCTCTCTGGGAAGGCCCATTGTTTTCGCGTCCGATCGCGCCGGAGCGTTTATGCAAACTAGCACCGGCAGGGTGCTAAAGGAGGTTGCGCCGCGGACGCGTTTGCTGGCGACGTATAACCTCGACTTTCCGTTGGCGAATGATATGACGCCCTACGGTTCGTTTGGAGATTGGCTTCCGATTGCGAGCGGTGCACTCTGTCTCGTGTTCGGCCTTCGGCAGCGTTTATCTGACTTTTATGAGAGCTCTCGTCGTT
>JAFAHI010000101.1 GCA_019237325.1 Verrucomicrobiota bacterium
CGCTGACTTGACTTGCTCTATGGCTTATCCGCGCCGGTTTTGAGCCGCGGGGTGGGATTTGTTCTGGCCTGGCATGGGGAACCCACGTAAACACATCGCCTTTGTATGACGCCTAAATGAGAAACCGCATCCACGGCCCGGCTCAAAACCGCCGCGTATACACGATATAGCTGCCGAGCCGTTGGCGCGCCGAGTTCTTCGCCCTACCGGTCGTCGCCCAAACGCCGAACGCCACTCAGCGTCCCATCTCCACGATCTGGGCCAAGTCCGGCGGGGCGTTGGGTTCAATGATCCACCAGGCACAGGCAAAGTTTGCCAGGATGAAAATGACTAGTACGATCAAGGAAAGCCGTTTCTCCCAGCGCATTGCTTTCAGCGCCTGACCATCATCGTTGAATTTCCGGGACCTTATGCTGATTAGCAAGGCCGTTAGAATGCAGAGGTAACAAAGCACGTGAAGAGTGTCAGGAAGACTGTAAAAACTGCGTGCGCCGATCGCACTCCCGACTTCGCGCTGGTTGACTACTGCTGCTAGGAGGCAAGCTGTCTGCATGCTAATGCGACCGGAAAAAACCGGCGGATGTACGGTCTTCAAGAGACACCCGAGCAAAGCAACGAGGACCGACACATAAGCCCCGCTCATTAACCGGAAGAAGAGAACCCAAGGCAGACGATTCATCTTAAAGCTAGCGACGATCCATTCTGTCGATCGTTGTCCATCTGCCGGAGCACCGAAACTAGACTGGTAACTGAGGTTGTACTTGAAGAGCTGGAAACCGGCGATTTGCCATCCTCCTTCAATCTTCTTTTGGGCGATCCCGGAGTCGGCAGTGTCTAAATCGATCGTGAACCTTTTGTTCTCCGGCGGGTTGATCCGAAAAACGAGTGACAGGGTATGCTCATCGAACGGGTAGCTATGTAGATCCCATTCGTTCAGCATTTCGCATCGGTAGGCTTTCAACACCCAACGGTTGTTCCCCCGAATCTCGTGATTTTCCGCAAGCACGGTGCTGGTGACGGCTCGAGGAAATTGAATCGAGCTCAACGGATCCGGGTTAGCCAGCGGCCCGGTTGCCCAGAGGTAAAAGAGCACCGTGTAAGAACCTTTGCTCGGATCCACGCTAAAGGTGGAAATGATAAAAACTCCAACGCGAATCGGTTCTTCCGGGGTTTGGACAGGTTCTTGGGCGAAGGAAACGGTGGGGCAGCAGAGGAGCGCAAGCGAGAAAAGGAGAGTGAGTGCCGGTTTGGGATTCACGGAGCGTGCTGGAATAGCAAATAGCAAATAGCAGATAGCAAATGTAAACTTGATAGGGCGAAGCTCCCGAATGACCTGAGACGTTGACCGAAGACCTACGTTTGGCGTAACCGCAACCGCTGCTTCACCGACTGATTCGCCGGTTCGTCCATTCGCCGTTTCGCCTCGATCGCCCATTCGGGTATTCCCGCGTCAGCCGGTTGCAGCATGCGGCCGCGCTGGCCACGTCTAGCGATCGCGTTATGTTAGTTGTGTCATGGAAGAGCAACATGGAACTTATCGTCGCCAATTCTTAGCCGGGTCATTCAAGATGATGGCTCTGCTTGCTCTTGGTTCTATCTCGACGATTCGGCGAGCTTTGGCGCAGGCAAGGAGTATGAAACAACCTGAGACCGCCCTCTTCAAAGACGACGGTGTAATTCCCAACAATCGGCTTCACCTGCTTTTGTATCGCGGCGTTTTGCCGATCGGCGGGGCGGATCCGGCGTCGCGAGTCGTGCAGCTGTTCGTGGCCAACAACTGGACCAATTCATGGCGAAACGGTATCTACCCGTTTCATCATTATCACAGCACCAGCCATGAAGTATTGGGCGTTTACCGTGGTTCCGTGACGGTGTGGCTTGGCGGCGAACAAGGGAAAGATTTCAATGTGCGTGCAGGCGATGTGATCGTCATCCCCGCCGGTGTTGGACATAAGAATCTTGGCGCTAGCGAAGATTTCGGCGTGGTCGGCGCTTACCCTGACGGCAGAGATTGGGATTTATTGACCGGCAAACCCGGAGAACGCCCGCAAGCGGATAAGAACATAGCGTCTCTGCCGATCCCCGATAACGACCCCGTGTTTGGGGCGGATGGGCCGTTGCGAGGAATTTGGGGAGGGTGAAGCGAAATGGCGAGTAGGCGAAACGGCGAATGGGCGATATTTGGTAGGGCGAGGCTCCCGCAACGGTTACCGGTTTGAAGTTCAAAGTTCGGCGTTCAGCGTTCGATCCCGGGCGGAACATACTGACGCGAAAAACCAACTTAAAACCTGGAACTTAAAACTTAGAACTTCGAACCGATCCGGAGCCTGGCCCCACCAAACTAGGCTTCGCTTTTAGCGATGTCCTCCGCTTGGGTCTTTGTGGCTCCGGTTGAGACTTTCTCTTGGCCAATCCGGGTCCATTTGCGGTCACTAATTCGCTGAACGAATACATAACAAACCGGCACCAGAAAGATCCCGATCACCGTTGCGCAAGTCATACCGAAGACCACCGCGGTACCCATAACGCCTCGTGCAGCTGCGCCTGAGCCGCTCGACAACATCAAGGGAACACAACCAACAATGAAGGCCAGTGACGTCATCAGGATTGGCCGCAGACGGAGCTTAGATGCTTCCAACGCAGCTTCGATCGTCGGCTTCCCTCGTTCTCGCTGTAGTTTAGCGAACTCGACAATCAGAATCGCGTTCTTTGCTGCTAAACCGATTAACATTACTAAGCCGATTTGGACATAAACGTTATTGTCATAGCCGCGGATCAACACCCCAATGAAGGTTCCAAGTACGACCAACGGTGTACACAGCAGAACTGCAAACGGTAGCGTCCAGCTTTCATACTGTGCCGCCAGCAACAGAAACACGAAAATGACAGCCATCCCAAAGATGATACCGGCTTCACCTTCCGATTTCTTTTCCTGGTAAGTTAACCCCGACCATTCATAGCTGTATCCAAGCGGCAGCCGCTTTGCCACCTCCTGAATCGCATTGAGCGCTTGCGCCGAGCTATATCCGGGCGCAGGTATCCCAGTAATTTCTGCAGCCTGATAAAGATTATAACGGGAAACAAAATTCGGCCCCGATATTTGCTGGATGTTTAACAGGGTGCTAAGTGGGACCATTTTCCCATCCCGATTGCGCACATAAAATTTTCCTATCTTGCTCGGGATGTTGGTGTATTCCGGTTCGGCTTGGAGTAACACTTTGAACACGCGCCCGAAGCGGACAAAATCGTTCACATACAATCCGCTGAGAAAGGCCTGCATCGTGGCATAGACGCTGTCCACATTGACCCCACTGGATCGTGCTTTTTCGCGGTCCAGGTCCACTTTTATTTGAGGTGTTGCCGCATCCAAAGTAGTGGTGACCCGGCCGATTTCCGGGCGCTTCGATACTTCCGCCATAAATTCTTTTACCTGGGCCGCGAGTTGGCTGAACGATCCGCCCGAGCGATCTTGCAATTGTAGGGTGAACCCGGAAGAGTTCCCATAGCCGGGTAACGGTGGCGGTCCGAACGCGAAGATGCGGGCATCAGGGATCCTGACAAATTGGGCGTTAAGTTTTTGCGCCAAAGTTTCGGCGTGAAGCTCGGGTGCTTCCCTCTTTTTCCAATCATCAAGTCCGATGAAGATTAAACCTGCGTTCGGCGCGGCCAGTCCGTTCAGGATATTGAAGCCGGAGATCGCCAAGCTCGATCGCACACCTTTGGTCGCAGAAACGATCTGCTCGACTCTTTTCATAACCGCATCCGAGCGCTGCAACGAAGCGCCTTCAGGGAGCTGGACCGCGACATAGAGGTAACCTTTGTCCTCGTCGGGAATAAAGCCTCCCGGCAACTGTTTCGATACCAGCCAGATGCCGCCAACAATCACGACGAGCAGCAGCATGGAGCGGGCCGCCTTGCGCACAAAAAAGTCGACGATATTGCCGTAACCTCTGGTAACTCGATCAAATGAGCGATTGAACCAACCGAAAAACCAACCAAGCGGTCCCCGGCCTGGCTGCGGCTTTCGCAACAGGATCGCACTGAGCGCCGGGCTTAGGGTTAACGCGTTAATCGCTGAAAAAATGACAGAGACCGCGATGGTAATCGCAAACTGCTGATAGAGGCGGCCGGTTACCCCGGTCATAAATGCCACCGGCACAAAAACAGCGCATAGGATCAATGCGATGGCAATGACCGGCCCGGATACCTCTTTCATTGCTTGCACCGTGGCATCGTGCGGGCTGAGCCCATGCTCAATATGGTGTTGGACCGCTTCTACCACCACAATGGCGTCGTCCACGACGATACCGATCGCCAACACCATGCCGAACAGGGTCAGCGTATTGACGCTGAAACCGAGCATCGGAAAAGCGATGAATGTGCCCAGCAGTGATACTGGGACGGCGAGCATTGGGATAATGGTTGCGCGCAAGCTCTGCAGAAAAATGAAAACGACGACCAGGACCAACAAGATCGCTTCGATCAACGTGAGCTGAATCTTGTGCATGGAAGCCACAATGGGCGCCGTTGAATCCAGCGTGATCTCATACTTCAAGTCCGGCGGGAATCGCTTTTCGCTTTCTTGAAGGATCCGAGTTACCTGCTCGGCGGTCTTGAGGGCATTGGCTCCGGGAGCAAGATAGATACCGATCGCTGCACCCGGTGATTGA
The DNA here is from genome assembly GCA_019237325.1 of Verrucomicrobiota bacterium. GTDB lineage: Bacteria > Verrucomicrobiota > Verrucomicrobiia > Chthoniobacterales > JAFAMB01 > JAFAVN01. The sequence goes on from JAFAHI010000101.1 coordinate 4,671, forward strand.
TTGAGCCGGGCCTGCAAATCATAGGTCTGTGCCCCAAGCTCAACCCGAGCCACATCTTTGATCTTCACCTGAGAACCGTCCGGGTTCGATCGCACCACGATATCCGCAAACTCGTCTGCTTCCCTTAACAACCCAGCCGTGCGCACATTATATTGAACTTCCTGGCCGGGCGGAGCCGGCTGGGACCCAATCGTGCCGGCGGGCGCCTGAGCATTTTGTTCGCGGATAGCGCCCGCGATGTCTTCCGGTGTAATCCCAAGCGCCGCCATTTTGTCCGGCTGTACCCAGATCCGCATGGCGTAATCCTGATTCGTGAAGTTTTTGACATCGCCGACGCCAGAAACCCGTTTAATGGCATCGACCAGGTTAATATTCGCGTAGTTGCTTAGAAAGACGGCATCGTAGGTCCCCTTGGGAGAGTAGAGTCCTATGGCTAGTAATAGGTCCGGGCTTGACCGGTTAACCACAACTCCTTCCCGCTTCACCGCGTCTGGGAGCTGTGCCAGGGACTGCGACACGCGGTTTTGCGTGTTGACCTGCATGATATCAACGTCAGTACCAACGTCGAAAGTGACGCTCAGGTTCATGGTGCCGTCATTGGCGCTGAGCGACTGCATGTAGAGCATTTTGTCCACACCGTTGACCTGTGACTCGATGGGGATGGCAACTGAATCCATCACCGCTCCGGCGGCCGCGCCGCGATAGCTTGAACTGACCACGATGAGCGTCGGGCTGATAGATGGATATTCCGCAATCGGCAACCGACTGAGTGTGAACACACCAACGATCACGATGATGATCGAAATCACCATCGCGACGATCGGGCGGCGAATGAAGAATTGAGCCATCGTATCCGTTTAGCGTTCCGCGTTTGGCGTTCCGACTTCGCCAGGGTTCCGGCCTGCCGGAAGATATAGTTGGGAAGCCCGGTAGGAATGGAGGCTTCGTCGGACAAGTCGGCGTTTGGCGTTTGCCGCGCTGCACGCCGTCTCGGGGCTCACAATTTTGATAGGGCTACGCATTGGGTCGGTTTCTCAGAGGCAATTGTTTCATCCAAGGGCGCCGTCGGTCTCGGCGAACGCCGAACGCGGAACGCCAAACGGTGAACGCTGAACGCATACATTTACTCGCTCGCGGGTGCCGGGCTTGCGTTCGCCAGTGCGGTAGTTGGCTGTACCGAACCGCCCTCAGTCAACATTTGCAGGCCCTCCACCACGACGCGGTCTCCGGGTTTAAGCCCGGTATCAATGAGCCAATCGCTGCCGATCCTCGGGCCGGGAGTGACGCTGCGCATGGAAGCTTTATTGGTATCATCAACCGCCCAGACAAAGTATTTCCCCTGCATTTCTACGACGGCGCGCTGGGCCACTAGCAATGCTCCGGTGCGGTCCTGTACTTTCAGGCGCACTCGGGCATATTGGCCAGGCCGTAAAACGTTGCCGGGATTCGGAAAGATAGCCGTGATGCGAATCGTCCCCGTATTTGGGTCAACTGCTCGATCGGCAGCTAGGAGACGCCCTTTGTAGGGATGCACTTTGCCATCGGCACGGATCAGCTCGAAATCTTGGTCGCGCTGTTCAAGCGGCTTCGCTAACTCCTCAGAGATGCCTTCTGCCGAACCAAGATACTCTTGCTCACTGGCGCCGAATCGTAGCTCGATCGGGTCTACGGTTGAAATCGTCGTGATCTCGGTTCCTCCACCGCCCGCAGGCACAAAATTGCCTACGGTGAAAGTCGTACGGCCGACTATTCCCTTGATTGGCGATTTGATGGTCGCGAATTCCAGATTCAATTGCGCCTCATCCACGGCTGCGTGGCGAGCATCTACGGTTGCTTTCCCGGCCAAATTTGCTTGGACCGCATTGCGATAATCTCGGTCGCTGGCGGCCTTCTTGTTGAAAAGGTCGGTCTGGCGTTGCTCTTCCTGATCGGTTTTTTGCTGGTCCGCTTCAGCCTGAGCGAGCTGAGCCTGGGCTTGCGCGAGCGCGGCTTCGTATGGCCTTGCATCAATCCGCACAAGTAGATCCCCCTCGTTTACGACGGTTCCTTCGTTAAACGCGATCTCTTGCACGTAACCTTGTACCCGCGCCCGAACGTCGACGTTGGCTGAACCATCGAGTCTGCCAATCCATTCATTAAAGATAGGAACATTTCGCGGTTCGACCGTAGCAACGATCACGGGTGGCGGTGGCGCTGCCGCCGTAGCATCTTTCTTCTCATTACAACCGCTGAAGAGCACCGCCCCAATCGCTAGCCAGGGCGCACCTTTAGAGAAGTTCATAGGAGGTGACCACTTCTAGGGACTACCATCGGCGCGGTCAATTGCATTCTCCTTGATAGCACCGCGTTCGGCGTTCGGCGTTTCGTGCTCGTGCTCGTGCTTGTGCTTGTGCTTGTGCTTGTGCTTGTGCTTCCGACGTCGCCACCATGGAAAGAAAGGGACGCGATTTGCTGAGGCTACGTCGTGCTCGTGCCCGAAAGCGGTGTCAACGGGATGATTGTCCAAACTCTGCAAAAGCGCCGTCTGCGAATTGCAGGTACCGCCAAACGCCAAACGCCAAACGTTGAACGCTAAGCGACAGTCGGAATTGTCCGGTTTTTCTACGCTACAATAAGGTTGTGACTCGAGTTTTCACTGGCGTAAATTGGACTCATGCGTCCCCCGACATTTCGTTCCCCCTGGTTGTATACCGTCGTGGGAGTCATCGTAACGGTGATTTTGCTTTCACCGCTTTACTGGGTGCTATCCGGGAGTCTAATGACGCAGCGCGAGCTATTCAGCCCCCATTTTTCGATTTGGCCCCATCAGTTCGTCTTTCAGAATTGGGCAAATGCCTTGGTCAGACTGTGGCCGCATTTCGCTACCAGCGCGATTGTCAGCGTTTGCACTTCTGTTTTAACGCTGCTTGTCACCGCTCCAGCGGCGTACGCGATTGTCTGGCTAAAGGTTCGTGGACGCGGGGCCATTCTCTCTTTCATGCTGACCAGCCAGATGCTGCCGGCGATTGTTTTTGTAATCCCC
>JAFAHI010000260.1 GCA_019237325.1 Verrucomicrobiota bacterium
CCATCATAGTCAGGTCGTCTACGATGTTGAACGCACCAACACCGTAACGTTTTTCAAAAGCCCGATCTAAGATCTCTTTGAGAGAAACGACAGACATAAGGCTGAGGAGCTAGGACGGGACCGTGAAAGGTGAAAGGTGATTCGGGGGACCTTTCACAGTTCATCCCCTCCTAGCTCCTGGGTTTATAGGGTTTTAAAAGATCCTAACCGCGATTTCGGCAGGAGCGTCCAGGAGTTGTTTTAGCTCGTCATCAAGCCGTAACAGCGTGAGAGAAAAACCGGCCATCTCCAACGAGGTGCAGTAATTCCCAACGTAATTCCGGGTTATATTATATCCGGCATCTGCGCAGCGCTGCGCCGCTCGGCGATATAATAGATAGAGCTCGCTGGGAGGCGTTCCGCCTAGTCCATTGATCATGAGAGCAACCTCGTCTCCCCTTTTATAAGGAAGATCTTTGGAAACGGCATCGAAGAGCTCGTCGACTACCGCGTTAGCGTTTGGTAATGGAGCACGGCGCCGGCCTTTTTCTCCGTGAATCCCAACGCCCATTTCCATCTCTCCACTTCCCAGCTCGAAGATGGGTTTATCTTTGCCCGGAGGAGTGCAACCTGAGATCGCGACACCCATCGTTCGAACCACACTGACGACCTTCTCCCCTAGTTTGACCAGATCCGCGAGATCGGCACCTTTGGCGGCCGCCGCTCCGCAAGCCTTAATGACAAAGAAATTACCGGCAACTCCACGCCGGCCGACCGTGTAGGCGCTATCCATAACGGCCACATCATCGTTGATGAGCACTACTCCGATCTTGAGGTCTTCCGCTTCAGCCATCTCACGCGCCATTTCCCAGGCCGCACGGTCACCGGTGTAATTGTTGATCAGATGCAAAACACCCTTCTTAGAATTCATGAGGCGCGTGCATTCGAGTACATACTCCATTGGTGGCGCTGCAAATACATTGCCTGGACAGGCGGCATCTAGCATGCCCGGACCGACGGCCATGACGTGGGCTGGCTCGTGACCGCTTCCTGAACCCTGGATAACGGAAACGAAGTTATCGTTCGGGCGATCCGCTCTATAAATACAATTGAATTTCGGCTGGTACTTCAGTTTGCCAGGATTGGCTAATGCGATGCCCTCGAGCATTTCGGCGACGAAGTTCTCCGGGGCATTCATGAATTTATTCATTGATCGGGAGTTCCTTTATTGGGGGTTATGGTGTGAATGCGATTCTTAATGGGTTGGTTCTGTACCAAGCTGCACGGCGACGGCTCGGAGCATTATGGCGACCGCAACAATCCCTGGGTCGAGGGTTCCGATGGTCCGGTCACCGGCGTAAGATTGGCGTCCGCGTTTCGCCGGCCACTGGCGGGTGCCTTCAATGGCGTCCTCGGCCACTGAAGCCGCCGCCTGAACGGCGGACACTAAGTCTTCTGGCGTCTGACGCACATATTCTTCCAATTTGTCAACGGCTGGGATCAACGCATCCAGCAGCGTTTTGTCACCTTGGGAAGCGTTGCCTCTGGCGATCACGCCGGCGATCGCCGCGCGCCCCATCACCACAAGATCACTCAGATTGATCGTTTGCTTCTCTTTAGAATTTATCCCAGCTCGAAGGAAGGCCGTGCCCCACATCGGTCCGCTGGTGCCGCCGGCGCTTCCGGCAAACGTCGAACCTACTTTCATCAGGAATGTTCCGATCGACGATCGATCGATCCCCTCGTCCATTTGGCGCAAAACGGCTCGGAAACCATCGGCCAACGTCTTGCCGAAATCGGCATCCCCCATTTCGCCATCCAAGTCACAAAAAAATTTTTCGTTATCTAAAGAGGTTTTTGCAACGGTTCGCAGGCAGCTTTCTACGACTTCTAGAGTGAGGCTATGCATTTCTGGGGGAGTCATCAGCGGTTGTTGGCAATTGAAATGCCCAATCCTGCAATCCAGGTTAGTGGCGACGATAAAATCGGCAACGAGCCGTCTCAGTCAAACTGTTGACCGGCGGACTCGCCCGAAGGGTAGGACGAGGCCTCGCGGTAGGGCGAAAATCTCGGCGCGCTGCCGGCGCGGAATCACCACTAGAGCAACCTTATGCCAGGCGCGCCGAGATTTTCGCCCTACCAGGCCTCGGCCCACCAACCATTTGTCATCTGTCATTTGCCATTTGTCATTCGGACGAGCTTCTGGCCAGTCCGCCGGTCACTGAGCACGGTTTTTCCCTCGCACCAACTCCCTTCCACCATAAGCCGATAAGGTATCGCCGGTATGCCGCATTCGTTCCGGTGCAGCATATCGACCAGGAGATCGACCGCCATGACTCCAATCTGGAACGAGTTCTTTTTCATCCCCGACAAGCCTTTGCACCCTTCATCCAGAGAATGAAACGCAACGCCTACATCGGCTGGGATTCGGAGACCGGCTGCTCGCAAGCACACCAATACTTCCGGCAACCGAGTCACGATCGCATCTGGGCGATGAGCCATGAACCAGGTCAAGAACGCTTGGGCATCCCAGCGGTCGAGGATCAGCGGCGGCAGACGGTTCTTGCGATGGAGTTGGTTCTGTTCGACGAGATAGGCAGCTAACCAATTGTGATCGACCCGTTCGTCATGATCGCGCCGATTGACAAGTCCGAGACGCCGATAGCCGCGCGCTTGTAACTCAGCAAAAAGTTTCCACATGGTGCGGTATTCGTGGTTGGAAACCAGATGCAGCTGTGGCTCAACCAAGGTGTAGCCAAAGGTCACCGCTGCAAATCGGTGCCAGGCGACATCGATCGAGCAAAGTCCTTCCTGCGGAGGGATCAGTAGTCCTTGAATATTCCGGGTCCACAAAATCTGGCTCATCCTTGCACCGGTCATGCTCGGTTGCCGCAACCAAAAGCACTCAAGCGCGTAGCCTCGTTCAGTCGCCCGAGCAGAAGCGCCCTCAAAATAATCACGATTGCATGCGGAATTCCGCCAACTCCATTCTGCCTTATGGTTGGTCAGCCACCCAATCACACCCCGGCAATCAGCCACCTGCTTCTGTCCTCGGTAGGCGCATAACGCTGCTAGCATCGCGTCCGGTTGATAGTGGAGCTGATGGGCAATCTCTTGGATCCGTAGCCGAGTCTCCTCCGGTATCCGGGGATGTTCTCGCAAAGCGAGAGAGACTGTCGAGTAATGGCATCCTGCTCGCTGAGCGATGTCGCGTAACGTTGCCCGAATCCGAGAACGAGCCATAGGAGGGATGCATCAAAGATCGTCTGATCGAGACGGCATGCAACCCTCAGTGTGAGACGTGAGATGTGAGAGGTGAGAGGTGCCGTGGGTGATGGAACATCACCGGTGCCGGGAGACGTTTTAGGAGTAGGCCACGAATGGGATCCGCCTCCGCAAAGCATGCGGGCGCGACAGGCTCTTTGGAACCAATGAGACTATTTGACGGTAGCAAAAAGTTGCGGCGTGACTTGCGCGAGCGTTACCAATCACTTCTCACGTCTCACCTCTCACTTCTCACGCGTCAAGCGACCCGCCAGTGGCTCACGCTGGATTGGCCAAGGTCAAATTCGTAAGGAACTGATACGCCGCCGTACTTGGGATACACAAACCTTGCCGCCGGGCTGTTTGTACGGGTGATGCCAAACAGCACTTCGGCGCCACCTTGTGCCGCTAGCAATAACGATTCCTTGAGCAGGAGGGCTCCAAACCCACGATTTCGGTATTCCACCGTGATGCAGGGTCCCGTAAGCAAATGATTGTCACTACTCCGGCTGCTATCGATCACCGATGCGGCGATGACTCGATTCCCGTGTGTGAGAACCAAACAATCCCCCTCGCGATGGTGAGCAAATTTATCCTCCACTTCCTGTTGCAATCGGGGCATCAGTTTGGAGGCGACATCATTCCAACATGATTCCTGGGCGAAACAGCTATTAATGACCTGTTGAATCAATACCTTCTCCTGCCGGCTCGCCGTCCGGAGGCCGTAAGTCTCGGTGATGATGTACCGGCTGGTTTCAGGAAGATCTTTGGTCTCCCAACTGAACCGGGACCAGCCCATGGATTTCATATTGCAATACAATGTTCCCCGAAAGATTCGTAATTAGCAAGTCCCGAAAGCCGCGAGACCGAGGAGGGAAAACAGAGCCGGAGACGCCGAACCAAGAGCCCAGCCACCAAGCGCGCAAATACGGCGGCGTTAGAGCTTACCGCGAGAAATTTTTGTTTAAGGGAGGAACGCCGTTTTTCGCCGAGTGATGTAGCCAAAAGAAAAGCCGGAAGTCTTTAGTTGATCAAAGTCACCGAGTGCGATTCGGGTCGTCCTTGATGCACACCCACCAGACACATCCTAATAGAGCAGAGCCCAGAAAGAGGAACATTCCCAAGGTCAGCATACGTCATGGTGATGCCGGAATTAGTCTTCATAGTCAAAAGGAAAGTTGTCATCAGGCTAAAAAATCGGGTGAATGGCATGAGCGGAGTGATGGATGACGGAGTAATGGAGGGGAGCCGCTTTAGAATGTACCAAAGGACGTCAACATATTCTTTCCAGAGCGAGGAAGGACGAACTATGGGGTTAAACAGGCGGCTCCCGCAAATTACCCAGCGTGATGTTCTGCCCAACGATCGGTTCGATTACTCCATTTCACGCGCCAAAGACAAACCGTGCGTCGAGACGTTCGCGGGAGCCGCCTGTTTAACAAAACTTGTGGCTATACACGCGCCGAGAGAAAAAACGCGAGGTCCTTCAGGTGCGAGCCAAAGCGGCTCCCCTCCAATTGGTCCAGCGTGATGTTTTGTCCAGCGGTTGGTTCGATTATTCCATTTCGCGTACCATCAGACAAACCATGCACTGAGACGTTCGCGGGAGCCGCCTGTTAAAGAAAATTGCTGGCCATAGACGCGCCGAGAGAAATAATGCGGGGTCTTTTGGGTTCGATCCAAAGCCGCTCCCCTCCACTACTCCGTCACACCAAAGAACAGATTTAGCACCTGCCGGTAAACCTCCCGCTTAAATGGAGCCACCCATTCGATGTTGAATTCCGACGGGACAATCCAATTCAGTGCACGGAACTCAGGGTCACTGGTTTCATGTTTGGGTTCAAAACCCGGTAAAAGCTCGATCAGAAAGTAGATCTGTTCTTGCCCGTGAAAGCCTTCTTTTGTCCGGCCTCCGTCAAAAAGATAGCGGTAAGATTCCTTGCGTTCGATGATCCGATATGATCCGCCGGGGAGGCCGACTTCTTCGAGTAATTCACGTGCAAGCGCCTGCTCCGGGGTTTCCCGGGGTTTGATACCTCCTTGCGGGAATTGCCAGGATCCGGGCATATCCGAGCGCTCACCTACTAAGATCTTATTGTCGGAACGCCGGATGATCGCAGCCACGTTCGGCCGATAGATCGGTTTATTTGTACCCACGGTTGTAGTGTCCTGTCCCATAAATAACATGGCTTTCGCCGCCGACCAGTTGGCGGTTTTTTCAAGGCGGTGCGAGCCGCACTGGCATTAAGGACGAGCGTATCTAAATTGATACGTAAGGAGTGAGCAACGCGGAAAAACCGCCAACCGGTCACGGCCCGGAGGGTTGCGATGAAAATGGGCCGGCGGCGGCGTTGCTCGTCGGTTACGTATCGATTCAGATATGCGCCCTCCTCGCGTCCGGCCATGGCCGGACCGGCGGCCCATTTTGATCGCAACGAAAGCCATGCTATTTATGGGACGGGACACTATCGCCCTAGCAGATCCAGTAAGCTTTTGGCCTGATTCTTAAACTGATTGGACATTCCTTGATTGAGCGCGTCAGAGATCCTCTTGGAAAGATCTTCTTTTGGATCATTCAGAGGGCCGCTGACCTGCATTTGCGCCCAGGCGAGGCCGTCTCGTTGTTCGGTGAAGACTTTCTGTTGAACCCCGGGCAGCCAGCCCAGAAGGCTAGGCGATAGTCCAATCACTAAGTTGGCTTTGATCTGGTCCCCATCGATCGTTCCATTTCCCTCTACCCTTAAGAGATCTTGGTATTTGACGGACAAATTCGAAAATTCAAAATGTTGCCCCAGCCGGTTAATCTGGACATCGACGCTGTCGAGTTGCCAATCATTCAGGCCGAGTTGCTTCACCAAGCTGCGAACTTTTCCGAACAGCAACGACCAATCCAACTTGGCTTTGTCCAAATGCACGGCACCAACAATTTGACCGGAGTTGGGTTCGGCTAAGTCCCCGGTGAAATCGAGGCTTCCCGAGGCGAGTCCTTGGAGATGCCACTTCGTTGGGGGAAAGTCACTCAGCGGAAGTCCCGCCAAATCACCATGGAACTTGTAAGGACGGTTACCTTCTAACTTGACAGATCCGTTGACCGCGATTGAGCCGCCGGCCGGGACCATTAGCTTTGCCTGACTGATAGTGATTGCCGGCGACTGATACGAACCGGCCGCCTCATCGATTTGGAAGGCGGGCCAACCACTGGCATTGAGGGTTCCTCCGTTAGCTGACAAATCCCACTGTTTATCTCCATGGTGCACCGCGGCCACTTGTAGCCCGGTGATCTCTGCCGGCTTTTCCCCCGCGGACCAATGCACGTTGACTTGATTTACCGAGACTCGGTTTACATCGACTCTGGGGTGAAGAAAACTAGGTAGCTTAATACCCAGCGAGTGGTGCTCTGGCTGTTGGCCATTCGGCGCATCCGGCGCCGGCGTTCCAATTACCAGATCCAGGTTTTTGATCAGGACATCGTTGAAATCGCAGACACCGGAAAAAAGCCTGGACCAATTTGGTCGGGCGGAAAGTTCTTTTGCTTGGATCGAAGCAAGATGAGTTTTCGGTCTCCCCTTGCCCGTATAATCAGCGGAATAGAGCGCGCCCCCATTAGCACTGATGGGCCCAAGTGTACCTTCGGTTTGGAGTGACCGGTTAACGCTGCGACTGATCAAGTGCCGGAAGGTCTGGCTGCCAAGAAAGAACGATCCTCCAAACCAGACCACCGCCAAAATCACGATGACGGCTCCGAGTGCGATAAAAAGAAAACGAAATACTTTCACAAGCTTTAAGACGGTTAGCTGAGCAAACTCAGGTCACAATCACGCGGCACACTATGGAACCTGTCCAATGCCGTCAACGCCGGGAACGTTGGCATGGATGGGAACGATGACTGGAGGGGAGCCGCTTTAGATCGTACCCAAGCCACCTCGCGCCATTTCTCTCGGCGTGTATATGGCCACAAATTTCTTTAGCAGGCGGCTCCCGCGAACGACTCAACGCGTGGTTTGTCTCTAGGGCATGTGTGGAATCGAATAATCGAACGAACCGCTGGGCAAAACATCACGCTGGGTAATTTCGCGGGAGCCGCCTGTTTAACCCCTTATTTGGACCTTCCTCGCACTGGAAAGAATATGCGAGGTCTTTCGGCACGATCTAAAGCGGCTCCCCTCCAGTTTTCGTTCGCGCGTGGTCTATCGCTGTGCCCGGCTCGGCGCGTTTATAGGCCTAACCCATTCGTCTATTGGTTGTGAGCTTATTCCTTCGCTTAAATCTCGCGACCTCTAGGGAGCCTCGCCCCACCAAATTAGGCTTGCGCTCGCTGTATGTGGCTCCGCAAAACGTAAAGCCCAACGGCTATAACCGGAAAAAGAAACAAGGGCCAATAACTAGCAATCGGCGGAAATGGATCTGCGACGTCCACGGTTCCCTCAACGAGAGCATGTTCGTCGCTGCGTTGAACCTCGGTTCGCACGTGCCAAACGCCCGCAGACGGTATTTCCACCAGTGCGCCATATAGGAGACGATTTGATGCCCCGGAATGAAGAAGAGGCACTGCTGCCAAATTGGCCGGCGCACTAACCGCGCAGCTGGGTGGATACCAGGCCGGTTGCACATTTTGATGAACCTTTACCGGCGTTAGCGCCAAGGTAACTGCGGCATCCATGACGGGTTCGCCACTTTTCGCCTCCTGGATCAGAACACTAAAATCGATCTGTCCCGCCCGGGGCAAGGGTGGTTCCGCAAAAAGCGTAATCTCGAACGGTCCACTCACTGAATGAAGCTGAACCGAACCTCCGTCGGCGAACGCGTTGCCCGCCAGGTAAAGCGATATCAATAGAATGACAAATGACAAATGACAGATGACAAATGGCCTGGGCCGCGCGCCAAGACACAGCGCCCCAAAATCAGCTAACCAGGACGCGCAGGATGTTCGTCCGCGCGAAGTCAATCTGTCATTTGTCATCTGTTATTTGTCATTTTCTTCGGGATTCAATGCAGCATTCCCCGCATCTCCATCGGTTGAAAAACAATCCAAATCCCGGCGATATAAAGCAAACTGAGCAGGACGCCCCAGGGTAACCATGCAGCCACGGCTTTCCGTTTCGCTGCCAGGCTAACAGAAACTTTCCAGGCGAAGTATAGACTGACGAGCAGCCCGAGATTTAAGGTCAGGCATTGAAAATCCAGTAACTGGGGGATAGCGGGTGTGTGAAGATTCCACCAAGGGGAGCCATTTACGGCAATATGAAGACCGAGAAAAAGCCGTTGCACAACCGGAATCGGCGTCAGTAAAGCGGTGAAAAGATGAAATCCAAAATGCGCCAACCACATGGCGGCGCCGAGCGGCGCTAATGTCATGGCAAACCGGCAGGCAATCGGGCGCACAGTACCAGCGATAGAGCCGAGGCGGCGGCTAGCGAGCGCGCATCCGATAATGGAGATCAGCGGCAATAGCCCGAGCACAAGGGAGAAAAAAATGAGCAGGATAACCGGCTGCGAAATCAGATCGAGCGTCAGCCGCGAAAAACTCAATACATTTTCGACCGGCAAAGTCATCGAGGCCGCGTTAAGGAATGCTCCAAAAACGAGGACCAGCACCAAAGCCGCCAAATCCGTTCGTTCGGCAAACCGGCCAACTGAGGATCGGAAATAGTCCCGGGCTAAGGTGCGGCCGGGTGTTACGGTAATGATCCCGATATTGTCGTGCGGACATGCCCGCACGCAATCCAGACAGAACGTGCAGTCTAAATTGCTTTCTTTCTTTGGTTGAAAAAGTCGTAGCTCGCAGCCGCGTTGTTGCTGATTTCCCTTAATGCAGTCAAAAGACTTACAGCTATGACAAACATCCAAGTCGCGGGTTTTTACCTCGAACGGTGAAACCAGCGACTGCACAAAGTGAAATTGGCCGATGGGGCAGACGTACTTGCAAAAGCTGGCGCCGCGGAAGAAGCCATCGACGACAATGGCTGCCACAAAGTATCCGATGATAACCCAGGCAGTCAGCCAAGGACTATTCCACAAACTAAAGGCCTCATAAGACCAGAGGTAAATGGCAAGCAAGCCGACCGAGATCCATTTCGTGCGCAGCCATCTTGGCCATTGGCGGTTCGCCGGCAGGATACGGCGCCCAAGATCGCGGGCAAAGGTGAACGGACAAGCAAAACAAAAAAAGTTCCCGACCACGAGCAGCGCTAATACGGTAAGGCCTCGCCAATGCGTCCAAGGTAACGTCCCCGCCAAGTTCATTGGCCCGATCTGCGGCCCGAACAACCCATCGCAGACAATCAATATTGCTAGTCCGAAAAGAAAGCCCTGGACCACGCGTCGAAACGCGAGCGATCGAATCACTCGCCCGACCCAACGCAATGAAAGGAGATCAAATCCGGTAAAGACTAGCTCTCGCTGGTCCGCCTTCCTTTTGTTGCGCGAAACGTTGAGTCTTGCCTGCATAAGCAGGAACTCCTCCCTAGCGTGGCGCCTGGGAGACAGAAACCGCATCGCCAAAAAGCCGGCAGGTATCAGATAAAAAATCGAGCCTGGCACCCACATAATCGCGCCAGCGGCATGTTGATCGCTCAAAGGGTTCATACCGGGAAATTGTGGAACCAGACCGTAGGTCGGATAAACGACCCGGTCGGAAAAAGTCAAAAAGGCGGACACAACCGTATTCTGAACGTCAGCTAAAAGAAGATACGGGATGATGGCCCATTCCGGCCATTGTGGCCGGCTGGGCCAAGGCAGGATGACTGGCCACCAAAACAGCGTACTCGAACAAAGAAAACAGGCATGCTCAACGATGTGCCACGTTGGCGAGCGCAAAGTCAGCTCGTAGAGCGGAGGAGCGTGCCAGCCTAAGGTCATCACTACAAACAGAATCCAGGTAACCTTAGGGTTGGTTAACCAGCGCCCGAATCGTTTGCAGGCATTCCACAGCAGAAACGGTCGAATCACCTCGCGAACGAACGGGCGTGGGAGTCCGGTCAATAGCGGTAAGAACGGATTCCCCAGTAACAAAAGCGGCGG